>DASPOZ010000345.1:0-6018 GCA_035625755.1 Candidatus Sulfotelmatobacter sp. | reverse complement strand
TAGAAGGGCTGGCCCGCGGGCAGGGCGCGGAGCACGAGGGCCATCAGCCGGTCCACGTTGTCCCCCGCCGTGGCCGAGAGGGGGACGATCTCCTGCAGGGGAAGCCGGTCCTTGAACCGGTCGATGAGGGGCAGCAGCAGGTCCTTGACCACCCGGTCCACCTTGTTGATGAGGAGGAAGACGGGGGCCTTCGCCCCCCTCAGCTCCTCCAGGATCAGCAGATCGTCCGGGGTCTCCGGCGCCTCCGCGTCCACCATCCAGAGGATCAGGTCGGCCTCCGCCGCCCCCCGCAGGGCCGCGCGGACCATCTCGCGGTTGAAGCGCTGGTCCGACCGGTGGATCCCCGGCGTGTCCAGGAAGAGGATCTGGGCCCCGGGCAGCGTGTGGATGCCGAGGATCCGGTTGCGCGTGGTCTGGGGCTTGGGCGTGACGATGGAAATCTTCTGCCCCAGCAGCCGGTTCAGCAGGGTGGACTTGCCCACATTGGGCCGCCCCACGATGGCCACATACCCCGCCTTGAAGCTGTCAGGCATCGGTCCTCAGGAAGCTGATGAGCTGATGAGCAATGAGCTGATGAGTCCGGGGAAAGGACCGAGCGTCCGCGTCCTCATGGCTCGCCGCTCATCAGCTCATCAGCTCGTCAGCTCGTCAGCTCAGTGCTGCGACACGCGGAGCAGCGCCGTGGGGTCGATGCGCGCGCCCGCCAGCCGCGCCCCCCAGTGCAGGTGGGCGCCCGTGGCGCGGCCCGAGGACCCGACGGTCCCGATCGCCTGCCCGGCCCGCACGGCGTCCCCTTCGCGCACGCGCACCTCCTGCAGGTGGAAGTACATGGTGAACAGTCCCAGGCCGTGGTCGATCACCACGGCGCGACCCGCGAAGAACTGTTCCTCGACCAGCACCACCCCTCCCGCCTGCGCGGCCAGCACGGGCGTGCCGGCCGCCGCCGCGTAGTCGGCCCCGCTGTGCGGCGCGCGCGGCTCGCCGTTGATGATCCGCCGCGCGCCGAACCCGGCGGGCGCCGGCGGATTCTCCAGGGGCGGCCGGAAGGGCCCGGCCCAGAGGCGGCGGAGGGTCAGCGCCCCGAGGGCCCCCTCCATCCGCTGCCGTTCCTTTTGGACGCGGGCCAGGGTGGCCGCGTCCAGCTCCACGAAGGGACGCGCCACCGCGAGCCGCTGCGTGGGGAAAGGCGCCCGGACCACCGGGATGACGGCCTGGGCCTCCAGGACCTCCCCGGTGGCCGTCCGCGCCTCCACCACGGCGGGCGTGGGTCCCGCCGGATCCTCCACGTCCACGCCCGCCAGCCCCGCGTAAGCCGCGCCGGCGCCCGTGTCGCCCGTGTTCCCCGGCATCTCCGGCCAGAAGCCGACGGCCCGCCCGGCGAAGCGCGCCGCGAGGGACGCCAGGGGCGCCGGCGCCAGCACGCGGAGCAGAAGAACGTCCCCCTGGCGGACCTGGGCGGGAACCCACGTCACCTCGAGCCGGCCCGCCGGGGCCGGCGCCGCCTCCGGGGAGGGCGGCGGGGGGACCAAGACCGCACAGAGGAGCCCGGCCAGGAGGAACGCGGCGCGCGGTCGGCGGGACACGGGATCAGGCGGCCGGCAGGACGAAGGCGAAGACGGACCCGGAGCCCACCCGGCTCTCCACGCTCATGGAAGCCCCGTGGGCTTCGATGATGCGCTTCACCAGGGCGAGCCCGAGCCCCGTGCCCCCGAACTGCCTGGTGGTGGAGCCGTCCACCTGATAGAAGGAATCGAAGATGCGGACCACCTCGTCCTCCGGGATGCCGATCCCCGTATCGGCCACGGCCACCCGGACGCCGTCGAGGCCGTCGCCCGCCGCCCCGGCCGAGAGGGTGATCCGCCCGCCCGCCGGAGTGAACTTCACGGCGTTGTCCAGGATCAGCCGCACGGCCCGGCCCAGCACTCTCGCGTCCACCAGCACCGCGGGCACCGGCGCGCGGATCTCCACGCGCAGGTCGATCCCCTTCTCCGCCGCCGCCGCCGCCGCCCCGGCCGCCTGCTGCCGGAGCAGCGGCTCCAGGGGCGCCCGCTGCCGGTTCAGGTCCAGATCGCCCCGCTCCAGCTGGACGAAGGTGAGGAGGTCCTCCACCAGGTCCTGCAGCCGGTGGGCGCTCTGCAGCATCACCTCCAGGCCCGCGCGCTGCCGCTCCGCCAGGGGCCCCGGCGCCTCCGTCGCCGAGAGGAAGAGGTGCAGGTACCCGAGGATGGGGGCCAGGGGCGTGCGCAACTCGTGCGAGATGGTGGCCAGGAAGTTGGACTTCATCTGGTCGAGCTGCTTCAGTTCGGCATTGGCGCGGCGCAGATCGTCGTAGAGCTGGGCGTTGTGGACCGCCACGGCCGCCTGGGATGCCAGGGCCCCCAGGATCGCCTCGTCCTCCGCGTTGAAGGGCCCCCCCGCCTTGTTGAGGACCTCCAGGACCCCCAGGAGCACCCCCGCGCTGGTGCGCACCGGCGCGGCCATCACGGTGCGCGTGCGGTACCCCGTCTGCCGGTCCACCTCGGGGCTGAAGCGGGGGTCCGCGTAGGCATCCGGGATGTTCACGGGGCGGCCGGTGGAGGCCACGAAGCCGGCGATCCCCTCGCCGGCCTTGAGCCGGATCTCGCGGGGCTCCAGGCCCAGGGCGATCCTGGACCAGAGGTCGTCCCCGCCCGGCGTCAGGAGGAACAGGGTGCTGCGCTCGGCGTCGAGGGCCCGGGTGGTCTCCCGCATGATGACGTCCAGCAGCGCGTTCAGGCCGGTCTCGGCGCTCATGGCCTTGCTGATCTCCAGCAGGCTCATGAGCTTCTCGCGGTCCCCCAGCCGCTGGGGGGCGCCGGGGGGCGGGGCGGATCCGGGGGTGGGAGCCATGGGCATGTCAGGGCTCCGCCCGGGCGCGCCGGGGGCCGACCCGGGCGTGGGCGCGCAGCAGGCGGGCCTGGAGGCGCCACATGCGCCGCCGCTGCGTGGGGGTGTGGTGATCGTAGCCGACCAGGTGCAGGATGCCGTGGATCACGAGCAGCGCCGCCTCGCGCTCCAGGGGATGCCCCCGCCGCGCGGCCTGCCGCCGGGCCGTCTCCACGGAGATGGCCAGGTCCCCCAGGTAGGGTCCGCCGGGCGCCGCCTCCCCGCCCCCCTCCTGCGCGGGCCCGCCCGCCGCTTCGGCGGGAAACGCCAGCACGTCGGTGGGGTGGGCGATGCCCCGGTAGGCCCCGTTCAGGGCCGCCATCCGCGCGTCACCGATCAGGATGAGCGAGCACCCGGCCCCCCTCGGGGCCACCGCGGCGAGCGTCTCCGCGCCGACCCTTCGCAGGAATCGCGTGTCGATCCGGATCTTCCGATGCAGGTTTCGAACCCAGATGGCCATCGTCGTCCCGCCGCCGGCCCGCCTCCGGCCCCGCCGCCGGATACTCCACGCGGGCGTGGAACATGCCGGCCAGAACCCGCACGAAGCTCTTGGCGATCAGGTGCAGGTCGCGCAGGGTGAGGTCGCACTCGTCGAGCTGGCCGTCCACGAAGATCCCGTTGATGGTCGTCTGCACCAGCCCCTGGATGCGGGACGGCGTCGGCTCCTCCAGGGCGCGGGTCGAGGCCTCCACCGTATCGGCCAGCATGAGGATGGCCGCCTCCCGCGTCTGCGGCTTGGGGCCCGCGTAGCGGTACGCCTCCTCGGGCACCTCTTCCAGGCTGGGGTCCGCGGCCTCCCGGGCCTTCTGGTAGAAGAAGCTCAGCAGCCGGGTGCCGTGGTGCTGTGGGATCAGGTCCACGATGGCCCGCGGGAGCCCGTGGGCCTCGGCCAGCTCCACGCCCTCCCGCACGTGGGACATCACCACCAGGCTGGAGAGATGCGGGGCCAGCTTGGCGTGGCGGCTGGCGCCGCCGCCCTGGTTCTCCACGTAGTAGCCGGGCTTCCGGATCTTGCCGACATCGTGGTAGTAGGCGCCCACGCGGCAGAGCAGCGGGTTGGCGCCCACGGCCTCGGCGGCGGCCTCGGCCAGCGTGCCCATCACGATGCTGTGATGGTAGGTGCCGGGGGCGCTGAGGATGAGGCGCTTCAGCAGGGGCTGGTTCAGGTTGGCCAGTTCCAGCAGCCGGAAGTCCGTGGCCGCGTCGAAGAGGTACTCCAGGAGCGGGAGCAGCCCCGTGGCCAGGACGCCCACCACCAGGCCGTTGATCAGGCCGGCCGCCAGGTCGAACACCCAGGCGGCGTCGAACCCGTAGAGCAGGCGGAAGCCCAGGAGGGAGGCCACGTTGGCCGCGGCCACCAGCCCGCCCGCCTTGAAGAACCCGGTGCGCTCCTGCTGCCCGGCCATGCCGAAGGTGCCCGCCAGGCACCCCAGGAAGGTGTAGAGGAAGAACTCGAAGCGCGGCTGCGCCGCCACCGCGAAGGTGGCCAGGATGCTCACCGCCAGGGAGCCGGCGAAGGCGAGCCGGGCGTTGAACAGGACGGCCAGCAGGACCCCCGCCAGCGCGCCCGGCGCGGCGAAGAGCAGGGACCGCAGGGGCAGGTGGGGCGACTGGAAGTTGACCGACTCGGCCAGTCCGGCCCCCAGGCGCACCAGCACCAGTACCAGCAGGATCACCGCCGCCAGCAGGGCCTGGTTCTTGGGGCGGCGGGCGTCCTTCGGCTGGAGCCGCTGCACGTACAGGTGGAGCGACCCGTACACCAGCGCGACCACGGGCGCGAAGGCCAGCACCGAGACGGGGCCAAGGGCCAGCGCGGCCGACCCCGCCACCAGGGGGATGGTGATCCCCACGGCCAGGCACCCGGTGGCGATCAGGAACCCCGGGCGCTCCTCGGCCCGGTGCATCCACCGGTGCACGGGGACCAGGAGGCGCCAGCGGCGCCGCGGCTCCAAGGTGGGCGGCGCCGGTTCCCGGTACCCGCCCTTCTTCTTGAAGAGGCGCAGGAGGTCCATGGCGGAGGGGGAGGATCAGGCGTTGCCCGGGGATTCCGGCTCGGCGGCCGGCGGCCGGTCCCGGTCGTCCTGGCGGGGGGCCCGCGGCTCGGGCAGGGGGCCCTGGTACACCTCGTAGGCGCGGATGATCTGCTGGACGAGTTCGTGCCGCACCACGTCCTCCTCCCCCAGGTGCACGAAGCGGATGCCCGGGATCCCCTTCAGGATCCCGCGCACCTCGATGAGCCCCGAGATCCTGCCCGGCGGCAGGTCCACCTGGGTGATGTCTCCGGTGATCACCGTCTTGGAGTCGAAGCCCAGGCGGGTGAGGAACATCTTCATCTGCTCGGAGGTGGTGTTCTGCGCCTCGTCCAGGATGATGAACGCCTCGTTCAGGGTGCGGCCCCGCATGAACGCCAGGGGCGCGATCTCGATGGTGCCCATCTCGATCATGCGGTTGGCCCGCTCCAGCTCCACCATGTCGTAGAGGGCGTCGTAGAGGGGGCGCAGGTAGGGGTTGATCTTCTCGTAGAGGGTGCCGGGGAGGAAGCCCAGCCGCTCCCCCGCCTCCACGGCGGGGCGGGTGAGGATGATCCGGCTCACCTCCTTGCGGAGGAGGGCCGAGACGGCCATGGCCATGGCCAGGTAGGTCTTGCCGGTGCCGGCGGGACCGATGCCGAAAACGATATCGTACTTGCGGATGGCCTCGATGTAGCGCTTCTGGCCCAGGCTCTTGGGCCGGACCGGCTGCTTCCGGGACGAGACCTCGATGAATTCGCCCTGGACCTCCCGGAAGGCCTCGCGCTCGTGGGACGCCACGTGCCGGAGCGCCAGGTGCACCTCCTGCCGGCCCACCGTGCGGCCCCCCCGCAGCAGCGCCGAGAGCTCCTCCACCACCGCATGGGCGGCGCCCACGACGTCTTCGGCGCCGGAGACGGTGAGAAGCCCATCCCGCAGCACCAGGCGGACCTGCAGCTCGTCCTCGATGAGCCGCACGTTCTCATCGCCGCGGCCGAAGAGGGCCTGCACCTCGGCGCCCACCGGCCGCGAGACCTTCGTCGCGCTCCCCTCTTTGGCCTTGCCCGTCTCCGCCGCCGTAGTCCCCTCCCCGCCCCCGCCCCCC
>DASPOZ010000344.1:0-2959 GCA_035625755.1 Candidatus Sulfotelmatobacter sp. | reverse complement strand
GTCAAGGAGTACGTCATCAAGGTCAAGCCCTGGCGCGCCTGACAGGCCGCTGAAAAAGGCCCATCTGCGGCGTTGGCGCGCTCGCGCACTCCCTGCGGCGTACCCGGCGTACGCCTCAGTCGGCGCATCGCGCGCCGCCTTGCATCTGGACCTTTTTGAGCAGCCTTCACAAGGGCGGGTTTTTCAGCGGCCCGCAGGGGAAGGGGATAGATGGCCGGGACCGTGTTTCGGCTCTCCCGCGACCGGCAGAACATCCACAACCGCTGGAACCGCGACCTGCCTCCCGCCCTCACCATCGATTCGGGGGACACGGTCGTCTTCGAGACGCGCAACGCCTCGGACGACCAGATCGTGCAGGATTCCACCACGGTCGACTTCGGGCGGCTGGATCGGGGGCGCACCCACGCCCTCACCGGGCCCGTCTGCGTGCGCCAGGCCGAGCCGGGAGACGCCCTGGAGGTCCGCATCCTGGACATCCGGGTGCAGGACTGGGGCTACCAGATGGTGGCCCCGGGCTTGGGGTTCCTCCCCGAGGACTTCCCGGACCCCTACATCGCCACCTACTTCATCGATCGGGCCACGGATGAGGTCCAGGTCGCCCCCCACGTGCGGCTGCCCCTGCGCCCGCACCCGGGGATCGTGGGCGTGGCCCCGGCGGAGCCCGGCGAGTTCCGGACCCTGGCCCCGGGCCCCTTCGCCGGCAACATCGATATCCGCGAGCTCACCCCGGGGGCCACCGTCTATATCCCCGTCTTCGTCCCGGGCGCGCTCTTCTCCACGGGCGACGTTCACGCCGCCATGGGGGACGGCGAGGTCTGCCTCACCGGCGTGGAGATCAGCGCGGAGGTGACGATCCGGCTGGCCGTCCGCAAGGACCTGCGCATCGCCCAGCCCCATTACGAGACGGCGCAGGAGTACGGGACGGTGGGCCACGGGCCCACCCTGGAGGCGGCGGCCAAGCACGCCCTGCGCGCCATGATCGCTCACCTGGCCGGGGCCCTGGGCCTCTCGCCCGTCCAGGCCTATTGCCTCTGCAGCGCCGTGGTGGACCTGCGCATCAACCAGGTGGTGAACGCGGGGGTCATGGGCGTCCGCGCGGTGGTGCCCAAGCGCATTCTCGCAGGAACGACGCACGGAGGGATGATATGAGGCGCCCCAAGGCCCGAACGATCCTGGCGGCGCTGCTGGCGGGGGCGGCCCTGGCGGCGGCCCGCGCGCCCGCGGCGGCCGGCGAGCTCAAGAAGGTGAAGATCACGCAGGCCGTGGAGAGCCTGATCTTCCTCCCCACCTACGTGGCCCGGGCCCGGGGCTTCTTCGCCGAGGAGGGGCTGGAGGTGGAGCAGATCTCCACCGGCGGGGGCGGGCCCGAGGTGCAGGCGCTGATCGCCGGCGAGGCCGATTTCGCCGTGGCCGGGGCCACCTACCACCTGAGCGCCATGCAGCAGGGCAAGAAGCTCCTGGCGGTGGCGAACCTGGGCAACAAGATGGCCGTGAACTTCGCCATCCACAAGGCCGTGGCCGCGGAGCGGGGCATCGCCGAGGCCATGCCCTTCGAGGAGCGGCTGAAGCGCATCAAGGGGCTCACCTTCGGCCCCACCCGCCCGGGCGCCCTGACCTGGCAGGTGGGGGAGTACATCGTGCGCCGCGCCGGCCTGGACCCGCAGAAGGACGTGAAGATGGTGGCCGCCGGGGCCGGGCCCACCCTGCTGGCCGCCCTGGAGCAGCGCAAGATCGACGTGCTCATCCAGAGCATCCCGGTGCCGGAGACGGCGGTGCACCGGGGCCACGCCATCATGCTCTTCAACCTGGCCAAGGGGGAGGACCCGCTGTTCGACGAGTTCATGTTGGAGAGCCTGCTGGTCCGGCCGGACTGGGCCCCGGCCAACGCCGACCTGGTGCGCCGCGCCGTGCGGGCCCATCTGAAGGCCAACCGGTGGATCGGCGAGAGCTCGGCGGAGCAGATCGCGCAGGCCGTGAAGGCGGTCATGAAGGTCGGGTTCCCGGACGAGGTGCTGGTGGCCGGCGTCGGCTCCCTGAAGAAGGCCTTCCCGGCGGACGGCGTGGTGACCGAGCGCGCCCTGGCCATCTCCCAGGACATGATGATCAAGGCCGGCGAGCTGAAGGCCCGCTTCAAGCTGAGCGAGGTGTTCACGCCGGAGTATCTGCCCAGGTGACGGGGCAGGGCGAGATCCGATTCCTCACGACATATCGTTTCGCGCCGGCTCTTTCTCCCTCCCACCGCCTCCGGGAAGGGAGGCGGGACGAACGACGAGGGAGGGCTCGGGCGAGGGCCCTGGGTTATTCCGCATTCCGCAATCCGTCCTTCGACCGGCTCAGGACGTGCTGAGCTTGTCGAAGCACGCATTCCGCAATCAAGGAGGAGGTGGAGCCCAGGGGTTCTTCCGTATTCCGCATTCCGCAATCCGCATTCCGCATTGGAGGAGGGGGCCATGGCCGTGATGAGGAAGTTCTACAACCCGGAGGGCCTGGGCAAGCGCATCATCGACGGGAAGCTGCTCTACTCCCACGTGGTGACCGTGCGGGGCGGCACGCGCGTGATCCTCGCCGGGCAGGTGCCGCGGGCCGAGGACGGGAGCGTCATCGCCCCCGGGGACATGCGGGGGCAGATCGTGGCGACGTGCGAGAACATCAAGAAGGGCCTGGCCGCCGCCGGGGCCACCTTCAAGGACGTGGTGCGCAGCACCACCTACGTCACCGACATGCAGGAGTACTTCCGCCACGTGAGCGCGCGCATCCCCTACTTCGCGGCGGACCCGCCCACCAGCACCACCGTGCAGGTCAGCGCCCTGGCCCACCCGGACTTCAAGGTGGAGATCGAGGTGGAGGCCGTGATCGACGAGGCGCCCCCGGCCCGCCCCGCCGCGCGGGCGTCCGCGCGCCGCGCCCATCGCGCCCCCCCGCGCCGCGCCTCGCGCCCCCCCGCCGCCCGCCCGCGGCG
>DASPOZ010000343.1:0-2216 GCA_035625755.1 Candidatus Sulfotelmatobacter sp. | reverse complement strand
GTGGATGTCCTCGCGGTCGATGGGGGTGATGAAGGTCCGGTTCAGCTTGCGCAGGATGCGGTGGGTGATCTTGTCCCCCTCGTGTTCGAGGTCCTCCAGGGCCTTCCAGGACTCCTCGGTGATCTCGAACGCCCCGAACATCTGCACGAGGCTCCGGGCGGCCGCCTGGATGTTGTGGGCCGCCTCCATGAACATCTCGAAGAACTTCTCCTCGCGGGGGATGAGGTTGAACATCGCAGGCTCCGGCGGCCGGGGGCTGCCGGCCGATGGCGTGCCGTTAACGCGGCGGGGTCTCCGCCCGGGGGCCGCGGGGCTGCTCGGTGATCATCCCGACGGTCTCGATGCCGGCCCCCTTCAGGGCGTCCATGACCTCGATGACGGTGCCGTAGGGCACGGCGGCGTCCCCGCGGAAGTAGACCAGCCGGTCCTTCCGGGTGGCGGCCAGCGCCTTGAGGCGGGCCAGCAGGGCGCCGCGGGGGACCTCCTCGTTGTTCAGGTAGATGCGGGAATCCCGCGTGAGGGTGAGGGTGAGCTGCTCCGCCTCCTTCACCTCGGCCGTGGCCGACCGGGGCAGTTCCACGTCCGTCCCTCGCTGCAGCAGCGGGGTGGTGACCATGAAGATGATGAGGAGGACGAGCATGACGTCCACCAGGGGCGTCACGTTGATCTCGGACAGGATGCGGCGGTCCCGGGGGGACCCGGCGGCCATAGCCATCAGGCGGCCCGCTTGCGGACGGCCTCCACCAGGGCGGAGGCCGCGTGCTCCATTTCCAAGGAGAACTGCTTGATGCGGCCCAGGAAGTAATTGTAGGCGATCACGGCCGGGATGGCCACGAAGAGGCCGGTCGCCGTGGCCGCCAGGGCCTTGTAGATGCCGCTGGACACCGTGGCGAACCCACCGGAGCCGCTGCGGCCGATGGCCCCGAAGGCGTCCATGATGCCCAGCACGGTGCCGAACAGTCCGATGAAGGGGGCGATGTTGCCCAGCGTCCCCAGGATACCCAGATACCGCTCCAGCCGGGCGATCTGCTCGCCCACGGCGCGGCCCATGGCCCCCTGCGCCGCCGCCAGCGCCCGCTCCAGCGCGGGCGTGGCGGTCCAGTGCGGATTGGGGGACGGCACCTCGGCCAGTTCCTGGAGCCCGGCGCCGAGGACGGCCCCCACGGGGGAGGGGCTGGCCAGCCGGCACCCGTCCAGGGCCTCGCCCACCTTGCCGACCGCCGCCAGCCGCGCGGCCTGTTCGGCCAGGCCCCGCGAGGTCCGGCGCGCCTCCCGGTAGGCCAGCCAGCGCTCCGCCATCACGGCCAGGGAGAGGACCGAGCAGACCCCCAGGAAGATGATGGTGATGCCCTCGCCGGAGAGCACGAAGGCCAGGATCCCGTGTTCGAACATCAGGCGACTCCCGCGGCGGCCGTTCCCTGGGCCCCCGGCCCACCCGCCCGATCGCGGTGGCGTTCCAGCGCCAGCTCCACCAGACGGTGGAGGAGGGCCGGGTAGGAAAGGCCTGTGGCCTCCCATAGCTTCGGGTAGACCGAGGTGGCCGTGAAGCCGGGGATGGTGTTGATCTCGTTCAGCCAGACCGCGCCGTTCCCCCGCTCCAGGAAGAAGTCCACCCGGGCCATCCCGGCGCAATCGACGGCCCGGTAGGCCTCCAGTGCGATCCGGCGGATGGCCGCCGTCTGCGCCGGCTCCAGCGGGGCGGGGATCTTCACGTCGCACATACCCTCGGTGTACTTGGCCTCGTAGTCGTACCAGTCGCGCTTGGGAACGATCTCGCCCACCACGGAAGCCTCGGGGCGATCGTTCCCCAGCACGCTGACCTCGATCTCGCGGCAATCCACGGCCCGCTCGGCCAGGATCTTCCGGTCGTGCGCCGCGGCCGCCGCCAGGCCCGCCTCGAGCTCGGCCCGGGTGCGGCACTTGGCCACGCCCACGCTGCTGCCCATGTTGGCCGGCTTGACGAAACAGGGCAGGCCCACGGCCGCCTCCACCTGCCGCATGGTGCCCGCCGGGTCGGCCCCCCAGTCGGCCCGCAGGACCTGCGCGGAGTCCACCACGGGGAGTCCGGCGTCACGGAAGGCGCTCTTCATCAGCACCTTGTCCATCCCCACCGCCGAGGCGGCCACGCCGGCCCCCACGTACGGCACGTCCAGCAGTTCCAGGAGGCCCTGCACGGTGCCGTCCTCGCCGAGGGGGCCGTGGAGCACCGGGAACAC
>DASPOZ010000342.1:0-9442 GCA_035625755.1 Candidatus Sulfotelmatobacter sp. | reverse complement strand
CCGGCCCTCCCAGCACGAACATCGCATTGGCGTGCCCGTGGTCCGTGCCGCGGTTGCCATTCTCGCGCGCGGTGCGCCCGAACTCGGACATGGTGAGGATCACCACGTCGCGCATCTTGTCCCCCAGGTCCCGGTGGAGGGCGGCGATGGCCTGGCCGAACTCCGTGAGGCGGGCTGCCATCTGGCCCTGGGCGGCGCCTTGGGCCACGTGCGTGTCCCACCCGTCGGAGTCGGCGAAGGCGATCTCCAATCCGATGTCCGCCTTGATGAGCTGGGCGATCTGCTGCATGGCCATGCCGAAGGGGCCCCGCGGGTATTCGGCCCCGCGGGCCGGCTGGTAGCGCCCCGGGTCGGCCGCCTTGAGCATCTTCACGGCCTCGAAGCTCTCGCGCCCGGTGCCGTGCAGCAGGTCGCGCACGCCCCGGTCGTACAGCGCCTCGAAGCCGGCCCGGGGTGAGGCGCCGCCGGCGCCGCCCCGCACATCGAACTCGTTGAGGTTGGCCATGGCGATGGCGGGCGCCTCGCCCATGAGACTCCGGGGCAGGCGCCGGGCCAGCGCCACGGCGCGGAAGGGGGAGGCGTCTTGCCGGGCCTTGGCCTGGAGGTACCGGTTCAGCCAGCCGTCCTCCGTGCTCCTCAGCCCGGGCGTGGCCGACTCCATGAAGTCCTGCGCGTCGAAGTGGGACCGCGTGCTGTCCGGGGATCCCACGGCGTGGACCACGGCCAACCGCCCCTCGCCGTACAGGGGCTTGAGCGGCGCCAGGGCGGGGTGCAGGCCGAAGAAGCCATCCAGGTCCAGCGCGCTCTCCACGCTCCCGCGGACCGGCGGCTGGATGGCCAGGGAGGGGCGCATGGCGTAGTAGTGGCGCTCGCCGTGCGGCACCACGATGTTGAGCCCGTCCGCGGCGCCGCGCTGGAAGACGGCCACCAGGATCTTGTTGCCCATGGTCCCCGGCGCCGCGAAGGCCGCCCGCACCAGGAAACGCGGCACGGTCCCGAGGCCCACCAGCGCCGCCGCCCCCGACTTCATGAACACCCGCCGCGTCATCTCCATCGCTATCCTCCGAGGGCTGCTGAAAAGGGCCCATCTGCGGCGTTGGCGCGGGTGCGCAGTCGCTGCGGCGTACGCCCCAGTACGCCTCGCTCCGCGCGACCCGCGCCGCCTTGCACCTGGACCCTTTTGAGCAGCCCTTTCAGGATCATGGCGACACCATCAGGCCGCTACCGCCGCTGAAATTCTGGCGAGCCGAGGATCAGGGCGGCCAGCTTGGCCACGTCCGTGTTGGCCTCCCGGTCGTCCTGCGTGGCCCGCGTGATCTGCGGGTCGTTAAGCTGCGCCGCCAGCGTACGCCGGGTGTCCCCGGAGACGTCCCGGCCCAGGATTTGCGCCAGCAGCCGATCCAGCACCTCCTCGGGCCGCCGCCGGTCCGCCGAGGTTACCAGCCGGTCCAGGTCCACCCGCACGCCGGGCACGCGGCCGCCGGCCAGGGCCAGGGCGAAGTTCATCCGGTTCAGGAGCGCCCCGGTGTTCACCCACGCCTCCCCCTTGTCCGGGTATCCCGTTGGCGGCTGAGCCTGGAAGAGCGGCTCGCCGATGCGCCCCACGGCCATGGGCAGGAGGGAGAGGCTCTGCGCCTCGCCCCCCAGCACCCGCACCGCGCTGGCCACCACCTCGAAGGGCGTCTTGATCTTGGCCCGGTAGGCCTCCTCCGAGAAGAACTCGGGCGAGGTGACGATGGCGTGCACCACCGCCCGGATGTCCCCGTCCGTCTCGCGGAACACGCGGGCCGCCCGGTCTACCAGGGCCGGCGGCGGGGTGTCCGAGACGAAACGGCGGGCCAGCTTGGTGGCGATGAACTTCGCCGTGGAGGGGTGGCGCGCCAGCAGGTCCAGCACCCGCTCGCCGTCCCGGATGCCGCCCCCCGCCGGGATGCGCACGCCCAGCACCACCTTCTCGCCGTCGTCGTGCATCCGGGGGCGGTACACGAACCCGCCGCCCCGCTCGGGCCGCTCGAGGCTCCACCCGGTGAGGCAGCGGGCCACCTCGGTGACATCCTTTTGGGTGTAGCCGCCGTCCACCCCCAGCGTGTGCAGTTCCATCAGCTCGCGGGCGTAGTTCTCGTTGAGGCCGGTGGGCCCCTGCCGGTTCCCCTGGGCGGCCGCCCGGCCCGCGGGCCCGGCGGGCCCGCCCTCCTTGCTGCTCATCCAGTTATCCAGGTAGAAGAGCATGGCCGGGTGCCTGGCGGTGGCCCCCAGCAGGTCGCGGAAGCGGCCCAGGGCGTGGGGCCGGATCACGTCCCGATCGTAGGACGTGACCAGCCACTTGTCCGCCCCCTTGGGGGCGAACACGTTGAAGTGGTTGTACCAGAAGTCGGCCATGACCTCGTGGAGCTGCCGCTCGCTGTAGATGGCCCGCAGGACCTTGGCCTGGGCCAGTTCCATGCTGATGGCCGCGGGCCGGTTCTCCATGCGCGCGGGCATGCCCGCGGGATCGCGCGGCCCGGCCTCCATCTGCCCCTGGCCCCGGCCCGGGCCCGCCTCGCCGCCGCCGCGCGGGCGCTCGTCGCGTCCCATCGCCTCCTGGCGGGCGCGGCGCTCCTCGGGCTTGGGCTGCGGGTAGGCCGCGAAGAGATCCCGGGTGGGCATGGTCAGCGTCCGAAGTGGCCGGAGCTTATCCTGCACCACCGGGTCCGGGATCCGTTCCGGATCGAGTTGCAGCGCGATGTAGTTGGCCAGCCCCATCCGGCGGACGCGCTCCACGTCGCCGGGCCGCGGCCCGTAGCCGAGGCGGTTCAGCACGTGGACGATCCATTTGTCCTCATCCGGCACCGGGAGAGGGACGCCCGGGATGCCCGCCACGGCGGGGGCCGCGGGCGGCCGGCGCGGGGCCGTCTCCATCCGGGCCGTGGACGAGCCCGTGACCGCCCCCGAGGGCGGGACCCCTGGGCCCTGGGCCACGGCCTGCCCCGGCAACCCGCACCCCCCCAGGCCGAGGGCCCCTCCCCCTGCCAGCACGGCCGCCAGCAGCGTCCCGCCGCAGAGCGCCCGGCGCCGCCGGGCCATTTCGCCTCCATCCCTCATGCTCGACCCCCTGTCACCAGGGCCGACACAGCGCACCCGCGGCCGTCCTCAAACGCCGCCCCGGGGCTGTCTTCTTAGAGCGTCGGAACAGCCGGATGGTTGAAAAGAACCTAAAGGCGAAAGCGCAAGGTGCTCATTGAACCTTCGGGGCGGGAGGGGGTCTAACTAAGGTAGAGCGCCCGAAATCTTGACTGGAGCACTGGTTGGAATTCGGGCAAACCGCCTTGGCGAACCAGGGGATCCATGGCGCCCGAGGAGGACAACTTACCGTTTCTCTGGGAGGACGAACAATCGGAAACGGTGGCACCGGGATTGCTTGCTACATGCGGGGACAACGAGGAGACCCATGGCGACCAAACTAAAAGGTTATGCGAAGAAGGTGGCGGCGCTCCTGCTGGTCGAACTGCTGGTCCCGGGCGGCACGCTGATCGTTCTGACACTGCTCCTGACGGGGATGGCCCTCCCCATCCCGGAGAAGGTGGCCGCCGCCCTGCCGATCCTGAATCTGTTCAAGCGCTCGTAGTTCCCAGTCCCTCTCCCAACCCCCCCTGCCCCAAGGGCGGCCCTCGCGGCCGCCCTTGTTTTTCTGAGCAGGCTGCTGAACAACCCGTTCCTCCGCAGGCTGCTCAAAAAGGTCCAGATGCAAGGCGGCGCGGGAAGCGCCGAGTGAGGCGTACTCCGGGTACGCCGCAGGGAGCGCGCGAGCGGGCCAACGCCCCACCCGCTGCCGCCGGGGCAGCAGGGAGAGACGTTGGGCCTTTTTCAGCAGCCTGCTACGGCTTCACCGGCGGGAAGTCCCGCGTATAGGCCGGCTCCTTCAGGAACTCCTCCGGTTTGTAGGTCCAGAACTGGGAGACCATCGGGTAGGTGTGCACCACCGTATTTTGGAGCTTTCCGCCCACCTTCTCCACCTTCAGGATATAGACGTTCTGGGTGGGGTTCCCGCGGTCGTCCAGGCTGATGGGCCCGCGAATGTCCTCGCCCTGAGCCGCCTGTTTGATGGCCTGGAGGAATCGTTCCCGGTCCTCCACGTTGCCGTTGACCCGCTTGGCACCCTCGGCGATCCAGTGCCCCCCGCTGTACATCACGGCGCTGAAGTAGCTCGGGACCTTCCCGTGCTTCGCGGTGAAGGCCTTCAGGAAGGCCTGGTTGCCCGGGGTCGCCACGGTCGGCGCCCAGATGAGCGCGCCCACGTAGCCCTCCGCATCGTCCCCCGCGGCGCGGAGGACCGAGTCCTCCGAGGTGACGCCGGAGCCGAGGAGCGGGACCTTTCCCTTCAGCCCGTATTCCGCGTATTGCTTGAAGAGCCGGACGGCCTGGGCCGCCACCTCCACCACCACGACCGCATCCACGTCGCGCCGGAGCTGCGTGATGTAGGGCGCGAAGTCCTGGGCGTTGAGGGGGGTCCAGATCTTCTGCACGACCTTCCCCCCCAACTCCTCGAAGACCCGCTGGAAGCCCCCGAGCTGCTCGTACCCGAAACCGTTGTCCAGGGCTACGGCGGCCACCTTCCGGTAGCCCAGGGTCTTGTAGGCGTAGTCCCCCAGGGGATGCATCGGCTGGCTGGCGCTGAAGTTCAGGCGGAACATCCACTTGGCCTGGCGCCGCTTGGTGAGATCATCCGGCGTCGTCAGGAACAGTGCGGGGAGCTGGTCCTTCTCGATCATCGGGTGCAGGGCGTACCCGATGTTGACCAGCAGGACGCCCGCCAGGACGTGGATGCGGTCCCGCTCCACCAGCTTGCGGTATTTCGCCACGGCCGTGGCGTTGTTCCCCTCGGTGTCCTCCTCGATGAGGTCGATCTTCCGGCCGCCGGCCTGGAACCCGGCCTGCTCGAAGGAGAGCCGGAGCCCGTCCAGCATATCCTTCCCGGCCTGGGCGAAGATCCCGGTGAGCGGGCCCATGTAGCCGACGCGGATCGGCTCGGCGGCGCGCGCCGGCATCGTGGGGGCCGCCGCCAGGGCCAGCGGGAGCAGGAGGCCGAGCCAGGGAACGTTCCGGCGCATGGTCTCCTCCTTGTCTCGCCGGCCCTCGCCGGCCGGCCGGGGCACCGCGCGGGGACCGCATCCCGCCGGTACGGCGGCTCCACTTTTCCGGGCGGGTCTTTCCCGCCCCCTCAGCCGCGCAGGAAGGCCAGGGCGAAGGCGACGGGCACCAGGGCGGCCGCGACGGCGCCGGCGGCGTTCCAGGGGGCGGAAGCCCGTTGGCGCTCGGGGGGCACCAGGAGGGCCAGCACGGCCCCGCCCAGCAGGCCACCCACGTGGGCCGCGTTGTCCGCCCCCATGAGGAAGCCGAACACCAGGCTGTAGGCAGCCCACCGCACCGCGACCTGCACGATGGCGCGCCCGTACGAACCGCCCCGCCGGTATCCGAAGACCGCAATCACCCCGATGAGGCCGAAGACCGCCCCCGAGGCCCCGATCCCCACCAGGTAAAACCTGTTGAACAGCACCGAGGCCGTGCTGCCGGCCACGCCCGCCCCCAGGAACAGGATCAGGGTGCGCGCCCACCCGTACACCGACTCCGCCTCGGACCCCAGACTGTAGAGGGCGACGGCGTTGAACAGGACGTGCGGGATGTTGGCGTGCAGGAACACGGCGGTGACGAGCCGCCAGTACTCCCCGTGGAGGAAGACGGCGGAGTTGTGCGCGCCAAAGCGGACCAGCACGCGGCCGCTGATCTCTCCGAGCCCGCCCAGCAGGCCGCCTCCGCGCATCCCGCCGCGGGCCATCGCCCCCGTCGCCACCCAGGTGGCCAGGTACAGCCCGAAGATCGCCACCAGCAGGATCCCGGTGGCCGGGGCCTGTTCGAAGAGGCCGCCGGCGCCGGGACGATGTCCCCGGCGCACGAACCATCCCAGGCGGGCGCCGCATTCGGGGCAGGTGCGGGCCGAGCGGGCGATCAGGGCGCGGCACTCGCGGCACGTCTTCAGGTGGGACGTGCCGCTCCGCGCGCGCGGGGCCAGCTCCTCCACCGCCTGGGCCAAGCGCTGCTTGAAGATGCGCCACTTCCATTGCAGGCGGTCCCAGTTCATCCCAGATGCGTTCCCAGGGAGCGCGCGCGGCTCCGCCGCACGCGGTGTCCGGGGGGCAGAGGGTCCGGCGGGTAGGGAGCGATCCCGAAGTTGTCTCTCGTCACGATCGGCGCACCTGGAAGCGCCGCGCCTTCAGCTCGAAGCGGGGGAGGCTGCCGGGGGGCGCCGCCTCCACCTGGGGGCGGAGCCCCAGGCGCTGGCGCACCAGTTCCCTGAGTTTCTCGGCGATGGCCGCCCCGTTCCCCTCCGCCTCGATGCGGATGGCCAGCTCCTCCAGCTCGTGCCGCTTGGTGACCTCCACCTGGAATTCCACCACCTCGGGCATCTCCCGCACGATGGCCTCGATGGCGCTGGGGAACACGTTCACGCCCCGCACGATCACCATGTCGTCGGCCCGTCCCACCACGCCGCCCCGCAGGAAGAGGAAGGGGCTGCCGCAGAGGCACGGCTCCGCCTCCGGGTTCACCAGGTCGCCGGTCCGGTAGCGGATGGCGGGGCTGCCCCAGCGCCCCAGGTTGGTCATCACCAGCTCGCCGCCCTGCCCCGGCGGGAGGACCTGGCCGGTCTCGGGATGGATGATCTCCGGGATGAACTCTGCCTCGTTCAGGTGCTGGCCGTCCCGCCGCCCCGGGCAGGGCGTGCCGGCGGGGCCCAGCTCGGTCATCCCCCAGTGGTCGCAGCAGCGGGCGCCCCAGGCCTCATCGATGCGCCGCTGCGTGGCCGGGATGCTGGCGCCGGGTTCCCCGGCGTGGATGGTCACCCGCACCGCCCCCTCCCGGATGCGGATGCCCTCCCGCTCGGCCACCTCGGCCAGGTGCAGGGCGTAGGTGGGCGTGGAGCAGAGGACGGTGGCGCCGGTCTCCAGGATGGTGCGCAGGCGCGCCACCGTGTCCATCCCCCCGCCCGGGATGGCCAGGGCCCCCACCGTCCGGGCCCCCTCCATGGCGCTCCAGAAGCCGATGAAGGGTCCGAAGGAGAAGGCGAGGAAGATACGGTCCGCCGCCGTCACTTCCGCTCCGGCGTACACGGCGGCCCAGCACCGCCCCCACCAACTCCAGTCCTCATCCGTGTCCAGGAAGCGCAGCGGCCGGCCGGTGGTGCCCGATGTC
Organism: Candidatus Sulfotelmatobacter sp.; assembly: GCA_035625755.1. Classification (GTDB taxonomy): domain Bacteria; phylum Methylomirabilota; class Methylomirabilia; order Methylomirabilales; family DASPOZ01; genus DASPOZ01. The sequence continues at coordinate 2,218 of DASPOZ010000342.1, read as the reverse complement.
TGGTGGAGCCGGACGTAGCGCTCCAAGGGGTACGTGAGGTAGGTGCCGAAGGGAGGGTGCGCCTGCTGGTCCCGCACCAGCTCCCCTTTCGTGAGAAAGGGGAGGCGCGCCAGGTCCTCCACGCCGCGGATATCGTGGGGCCGGATGCCGGCCGCGGCCAGGCGCCCCCGGTGGAACGGGTTGCGCTCGCCCACCTCGGCCAGCATGGCCGCCAGCCGCTCGCCCTGATGCCGTCGGACCTGCTCCCGCGCAGTCATCGGCCCCTCGCCTCGGAGTCGTCTGCCCGCACTTCTTGTAGGCCAAGGGCGGCGCCCGTGTCAACCCTCGCGCCGGGGGCCGTAGCGGCCCCGCCCCGCCACCTGGCGGGATACTCGCCGAGCGGGTCTGCCCGGCCCGGCTTGTTCCGAAGCCCTCGGCGAGTCATCTGGCGAATCACCGCTGTCCGATGCCCGGCGGGCGATGGCGGTGGCATTGCGCGAAACGAAAAACAGACGGCCCGCGGCGCGTGCCCGCCACCATGGAGAATGGGAAATTGCCGATTGGCCGTGGCACCCCCGCAGAGTATAATTCCTGCCACCTCGCGGCCGCGGCCGGAACCGCCCAGGGAGACTTCATGCCCATCGACGGGGAACTGTTCAAGCGCGTCCTCGGATCCTTCGCCTCGGGCGTCACCATCGTGACGACGCAGGACCGCGCAGGGCAGCCGAAAGGGATGACGGTCAGCGCCTTCTCCTCCGTCTCGCTGGACCCGCCCCTGGTCCTCATCTGCATCGACCGGAAGGCCGAGTCCCTCCCGGGCCTGCAGGAGACCGGCCACTTCGCCGTGAATATCCTAGGCGAAGGGCAAGATGAGGTCTCCCGCCGCTTCGCCGCCAAGGGCGTGGATCGCTTCGCGGGAGTCCGCGTGCGAGCGGGGGCCACCGGCCTGCCAATCCTGGAGGGGGCCCTGGGGGTCCTGGAGTGCCGGGTCGTGGGCGAGCACCCGGCCGGGGACCACACCATCTTCGTCGGGGAGGTCGAGGCCGCCGCGGTGGGGCCAGCGACCCCCCTGCTGCACTTCCGCGGCCGCTACGGCAGGTTCGCCCCGCTGGGGTGAGCCGCGCCCCCCAAACGCAGCCCGCCCGGCGTCTCCTCCCTGCCCCTCCGGACGCGCCCGCGCCGGCGGCGGCCCCCATGTGCCCGGCGAGGCGCGTCAGATCCCGAAGAGGTGAAGGAGCGTCTCGGTAAGGTAGAAGCAAAGGATTCCCACGAAGACCATCAGCCCGAGCCAGATCCCCCGCTCCCGGTTCACCTCCGGGATCAGGTCCGTGGCGGCCACGTAGAGGAGGACGCCGGCGGAGATGGCCAGCCGGGCCCCCAACACCTTCTCGAAGAAGCCGGCGGCGAACAACCCGGCCACGAGGACGCCCGCCAGCGTGGCGGCCCCCACCACGGCCGCCGCCCCCCGGGCCGCCGCCCGGCTACGGCCGGCCGCCAGCATGATGGAGCTCACGGTGAACCCTTCGGGGAGCTTATGCAGGAACACGGCCAGGAAGATCAGCAGGCCCAGCCGGTTCCCGACCTCGAAGCCCGACATGATGGAGACACCGTCGAAGAAGGTGTGGATCGTCAGCCCCCCCACGGCGACCAGCCCGGAGGCGGGGAGGAGCCCCGCCTCGTGGTGCACCTCCTCGCCGAAGTGGAAGTGCGGCGCCAGCGTGTGCTCGGCGAAGTGGATCAGCAGGTACCCGGCCAGCATCCACAGGGGGGCCGTCCGGGTCCGTTCGATGCTCTCCGGCACGAGGTGGAGCAGGGCCGCGCCCAGCATGAAGCCGGAGCCGACGGCGGTGAAGTACTTCAGGAAGGTTTCGTCCCAGCGGGGCTTGGCGGTGATGGCCAGGCCCCCGACGAGGTTGGCCAGGGCGGCCACGAAACCGAAGAGCAACGCGATGGGCAGCATGAGCCCTTCCAGGTTGCGGGACAAGACACAATAGCCAAGCCGCGGCGTTGTGTCAAAGACGGCGCGCCACGGGGGCTGCGGCGGCCGGCCCTTTCGTGTATACTGCGCCCGGTGCGGCCGCGGCGCCGCGCACTAGCAGGCTGCTGAAAAAGGCCCATCTGCGGCGTTGGCGCGCTCGCGCGGCGCTGCGACGTACGGCCTAAGTACGCCTCGCGCCCCGCTCCGCGCGCCGCCTTGCATCTGGACCTTTTTGAGCAGCCTGGGCAAAAGAGGGTTTTT
>DASPOZ010000341.1:0-10681 GCA_035625755.1 Candidatus Sulfotelmatobacter sp. | reverse complement strand
TGATGCGGCCCTTCATGTCGTCGCTGGGCAGGTCCACCACCGAGACGACGGATTCCGCCACGAAATCCGAGGCGCACCGGTCGACGGCGATGGCGAGGATCTCCCTGGCCTTCTCCTCCCCCTCGTTCCGGGCCTCGTCCTCGATCCGCCGGACCAGGCCCATGGCCTCCAGCCGGGCCTCGTTTTCGATGGAGGTCATGAGCTGTTTCTTGGCCTCCTCGCCCGTCATCCCGGCGACCCGCTCCAGCTGGCGCCGGGCCTCCTCCAGCAGGGCCTGGTACTTGGCCTGGTGCTCGGCGGCGGCCCGCTCCTTGACCTGCAGGTCCCGCTCGCGGGTCCCCAGGTCCTTGTCCCGCCGGTCCAGCAGTTCCAGCTTCTGGCCCAGCGACTCCTCCCGCTGGGCCAGGCGCCGCTCCAGGTTCTGCATTTCCTGGCGGCGGTCCTTGCCCTCGCGCTCCAGCTCCACCTGGGCCCGCAGGAGCCGGTCCTTGACCTCCAGCTCGACTTCCTTGCGGCGGGACTCGGCATCCCGCTCGGCGTCCCGCAGCAGGCGCTCGGCCTGCTCCTGGGCGGCGCGGAGCTTCTCCGCCACGAGCCGGCGGCGGCCCGCCAGCCCAACGGCCAGACCCACCGCGACGGCGACGACGAGGGCGCCCACGGCGACGACGAGGATCAGGGAGGCATCCATGGAAGCCTCACCTCCTTGGCTCGAAGGGCCGGCGCGCGGCGGGCCGGGTGACCGGCCGGGCGGGCGCCGGCGAGATCCGCCCGCGCGCGCCCGCGCGCGCCTGGCGGCAGCCTACGGGAAGACCCGGGCGGGCCCGCGCGCGGCCTGCAGGGGCCGGATGTGGGGGCCGCGCCGGGGAGGACCCCCGGGACGGGGGGACACACCATGCCATGGGGAAGAAGCCGGGGTGAACGCCGGAGGGACAGAAGGGCGAGAGGCGGCCGGGCGGTCGCGGGCGCGCGGAACTCTGAATCGCCGCTCCCCGCGGCAGGAGGAAAAAGGAACCCCTACCTCAGTGCCGTGTGCCGGTGCAGTCTTTGAACCTGGAATACCAGGTGGGGGCCAGCAGGACGCTTTAGGCGTCCCCCCGCAGGGCGGGGGGCGTGCTCACCACGTCCCTGCGCCGGCCTCCGTTGTGTGGTGTGTTGGCTCAAAAATGATCACCACATCACGCGCACGGTAGGGGTTCTCTCGCCTGCCGCAATGCACCGTGACTGTATCACGGCGCCCCGTTCCCTGCAAGTCCCGACCCGCCCGCGGCCCTCGCGAGCTCCGGGCCCCGGCCGGCCAGCCCCGCCTCGAGCAGCTCCACCAGCTCGGATACCTTGGCCGCGGCGGCGGCGTCCGCCGCGCGGTGGCCCTCCGCCTGGTGGAACAGCTCGTCCGCGATGTTCAACGAGGCCAGGATCCCCATCTTCGCCGCCGGGAGGTTCGGGCTCCCCTTGGCGATCTCGTAGAATTTCCCGTCCACGTACTGGCCCACGCGCTGGACGTATTCGGCCGGGTCGGCCGAGCGGAGCGCATAGGTCTCTCCGAAGATCATCACCTGGAGGACCCGCTCCTCGCCGCTCACGCCGAACCCTCCCGCACGGCCGCTTCGATCCGCCCGAGCTCGCCCAGCAGGGCGTCCACCGTGCCCCGGGCCTCCTCTCGCTCCGCCTCCAGGCGCTGGCGCAGGGACCGTTCCTGATCCCGTTCGGCGGCCACCGCCTTCAGGTCCGCGGCGCCGCGGGCCAGCTCGGCCTCCAGGGACACCACCTTCGCCTCCAGGCTGCGCCGTTCGGACCGCAGGGTATCCAGCAGCTTCACCGTTTCGCGAACCCGTACCTCCAGCTCTTGCAACCGATCCGCCAGCATCTCACCCCCCGGCCATCTCGTGTATCGTGACGCTATCAAACTCCCCGCGCCTTGTAAAGACCAATCCGGCGCAGAACGCCCGCGGGCTCCCGGTTCGTGACGGCCGGCCCGTGCAGGGGAGGGACAATGGTCAGACAAGGTGGGCGATGGCCGCGGCGGCCTCGGGACCGACCCATGCGGCCGCGCCCTCGAGCAGCGGCGCCACCCGCCGCCGGCAGGTCTCCAGGAAGCCGGCGTCCGGCCGGTGGATCTGCACCCCCTCGGCGCGGAGCACCTCGGCCATCCGCGCGTCCTTCTCCGCCGCCAGCCGGCGCTGGTGGAGGCTGGCGGCGCGGCCCGCCCGGCGCACCAGGTCCCGCACGTCCTGGGGGTACTCGCGCAGGGCCTCCGCGTTGAGGTACAGGCCGCGCACCCCGTAGAAATGCCCGGTGAGCGAGACGTAGGGATGGTGCCGGTGGATGCCGTAGGCGTGGATGTTCTCCAGGGGGTTCTCGTGGGCATCCACCCGCCCCTCGGCGATGGCGGGCAGCAGGTCCTTGATGTCGGTGGGCACGGGCACGGCCCCCAGCAGTTCGAAGGTTCGCCGGTGGATCGCGTTGGGCTGGATGCGGATCCGGAGCCCGGCCAGATCGCCCAGGCACGTCACGGGGCCACGGCGGCTGGTCACGTGGCGGAACCCGTTCTCCCAGTAGCCGAGGCAGGCCAGGCCGAAGCCGGCCTCCGCCTCGCCCGCCAGCAGGTCGCCCAGGGCGCCGTCCATGGCGGCGTGGGCGGCGGCCCGATCCGCGAACAGGAACGGCAGATCGAAGGCCCCCAGGGCGGGCGCACCCTCGGCCAGGTAGGCCGTGGAGGCGTAGCAGCACGTGAGGACACCGGCCCTGACCATTTCCAGCAGATCGCCGAAGCTATAGCCGAAGTCCAGGACGTTGTGGAACACGTCCACCACCACGGCCCCGCCCGCCTCGCGCTCGACGGCCTCCTTGAAGGCGCGCGCGGCCTGCGTGTGGACCGAGTCCGCAGGGGCGTAGCCGCCGAGCCGGATGCGGATCGCGGGCGTCGCCATGGTGCGCTTCGGCCGGGCCGTCAGGCCGGGCCGCGCAAGGTTGCCCCAAAGCGCCCCCGCACCGCGGCCACGATGCGCGCCTCCACCGCATCCACCTCCGGGTCGGTGAGGGTGCGATCGGGTGCCTGGTAGCTCAGGGTGTATGCGTAGGAGACCTTGCGGGGCGGGATGCGGTCGCCCCGGTACACGTCGAAGAGGCGGACCTCCGCCAGGAGCTCCCCTCCGGCCACACGCAAGAGCTCCTCCACCTCCGCCGCCGTTACCCCCTCCTCTACCAGGATCGCCAGGTCCCGCCGCACGGCAGGGAAGCGCGGGATGGGGGCGACCTGGAAGTTCCCGGAGCGCGCCGCCGCCATCAACTGCCGGACGTCCGCCTCGGCCAGGAAGGCCCGCGTACGGAAGTCGAAGCGGGCCGCCAGCTGGGGGTGCAGCTCGCCGAGGACGGCGAGGACCTGCCCGTCCCGCCGCGCCACCGCGCAGGCGCCGGGGTGCAGGTGGGGCTCCGCGCCCCCCTCCCAGCGGGCGCCCTCCACCCCCAGCCGCCGGAACAGCTCCTCCACGATCCCCTTGAGGTCGAAGAAGTCCGCCTCGGCGGCCGGCGCCCCCCAGGACGCCTCCCCCCGGGCACCGGCCAGGGCGATGGCCACCATCTCCCGCTCGTCCGGCAGGTCCCCGGGGCGGGGCGGGAAGACGCGTCCCACCTCGAAAAGACGCACGCCGGCCTCGCCCTGGCGCTGGTGCTGCGCCGCCAGGTCCAGCAGGCTGGCCCGCAGCGTGGTGCGCAGCAGGGCCTGCTCCGCCGACATGGGGTTCAGGAGGCGCAGGCCGGCCGGGGCGTTGCCGTCCTCCAGGCGGGACAACAGCCGGTCCCCCACCAGGGAGTAGGTGATCACCTCCTGCAGGCCGCAGGCGGCCAGCGTTTCGCGCACCACGGCCAGCGCGCCCAGCAGCGGGTCCGGCGCGCCCTCCGGGATGGCGCCGTCCAGTGGGGTCGTCGGGATCTGGTCGTAACCGATGAGGCGGGCCACCTCCTCCACCAGGTCCGCCGGGATCCGCAGGTCCGTCCGGTGCTCGGGCGGCAGGGCCCGCAGGTCGCCCCCGGCGTCCTCGCAGGCGATGCCGAACTGTTCCAGGGCCGCCCGGATCTGGCCCCGCTCCAGCCCGATGCCCAGCACGCGCTTCACCTCGGCCGGGCCGATGGGGATCGGCGCCCGCTCCTGCCGCCCCGGGTAGGCATCCACCAGGCCCCGGCAGGCGCGCCCGCCGGCAAGCGTCACCATCAGGCCCACGGCCCGCCGGGCCGCCGCCGGCGCCAGGGCCGGGGCGATCCCCTTGTCGAAGCGCAGGGAGGCCTCAGTGCGCAGCTTGAGGGCCCGCGAGGTGCGCCGGATGGAGGCGTGGTGGAAGTTCGCCGCCTCCAGCAGGATCGTGCGCGTGTCCGCCGTCACCTCGCTCTCGCGCCCGCCCATCACGCCGGCCACCGCCACCGGCCCGCCCCCATCGCAGATCAAGAGGGCCTCCGCCGGGAGGACCCGTTCCACCCCGTCCAGGGTGGCCATCCGTTCGCCCGGGCGCGCCCGCCGCACCACGATCCGGCCCTCGCGGAGGCGCGCGAAGTCGAAGGCGTGCAGCGGCTGGCCGTACTCCATCATCACGTAGTTGGTGATGTCCACGACGAGGTCGATGGGCCGCACGCCCACGGCCTCCAGGCGCCGGCGCATCCAGGCGGGCGAGGGCCCGATGGTCACCCCCTCCACCAGGGCCGCCACGTACCGGGGGCACAGGTCCGCATCGAGGATCTCCACGCGCGTCCGCTGGGCGGCGGGCGGGTCCACCTCGGGGTAGGTCACGTCCGGGAGGCACACCGCCTGCCCCGTGAGCGCCGCCACCTCGCGCGCCACGCCCAGCACCCCCAGCAGGTCCGGCCGGTTGGGCGTCACCTCCAGGTCCAGGATCGTCTCGCCCAGGACCTCCGCCAGGGGCCGGCCCACGGGGGCCTGCGGGTCCAGCAGCAGGATGCCGCTGTGGTCCTCCGAGAGGCCCAGCTCCTTCTCCGAGCAGACCATGCCGTGGGAGGTCACGCCGCGGATTTTGGCCGGCCGCAGCGTCATCCGCTCGCCCGTGTGGCCGTCGATGAGCGCCGTCCCCACCGGCGCGAAGGGGACCACGGCGCCCACGGCCAGGTTCGGCGCGCCGCTCACCACGGTCTCGCGGCGGTCCCCCAGGTCCACGGTGACCAGCACCAGCCGGTCCGCGTTGGGGTGCGGGGCGATCTCCGCGATCCGGCCCACCACGATGCCGCCCCACTCCCCCCCCACCGTCTCCACGGCGCCCACCTCGACGCCCGCCATGGTGATCCGGTGCGCCAGCTCCGCCGACGAGAGGTCCACGGCCACGAACTCCTTCAGCCAGCTCAGGGGAACCTTCATCGCTGCGCTCGATTGCGGAACGCGGATTGCGGATTGCGGATTGCGGGGCGGTCAGGGCCACGGCGTCCGGCAACGCCGGCACCATCGCTCCGCTCTTTCGACGTTGGACCTTGGACGTTGGACATGGGACGGCCCTAAGGGAATTGCCGGAGGAAGCGCGGGTCGTTGCCGTGGAAGAGGCGGATGTCCTCGATGCCGTGCTTCAGCATGGCGATGCGGGCCGGGCCCATGCCGAAGGCGAAGCCGGTGACCCGGGCCGGATCGTACCCCACCCGCGCCAGGACGTCCGGATGCACCATGCCGGCGCCCAGGATCTCGATCCAGCCGGTCCCCTTGCACAGGCGGCAGCCGGCGCCCTGGCAGGCGAAGCAGTCGATGGACATGTCCACGCCCGGCTCCACGAAGGGGAAGTAGTCGCAGCGGAAGCGCACGCGCCGCTCCCCCCCGAAGATGCGCCGGGCGAACTGCTGCAGCGTGCCCTTCAGGTGGGCGAAGGTGATGCCGGCGTCCACGGCCAGGCCCTCCACCTGGTGGAACTGGCTCTCGTGGCTGGCGTCCACGGCCTCGTACCGGTAGCACTTCCCCGGCACGATGACGCGCACCGGCGGGCGCGTGGCCTCCATCACCCGGATCTGCATGGGCGAGGTGTGGGTGCGGAGGAGCATGGGGCGGTCCGTGCCGGCGCTGGCCGGGTCCACCCAGAAGGTGTCCCACATGTCCCGGGCCGGGTGGCCCTCCGGGATGTTGAGGGCCTCGAAGTTGTAGTAGTCCCACTCCACCTCGGGCCCCTCCACCACGCGGAAGCCCATCTCCACGAAGACGGAACAGATCTCCTCGAGGATCTGCGTGAGCGGGTGCAGCCGGCCGCCGCCCACGGGGCGCCCGGGCAGCGTCACGTCCACCCGTTCGCGCGCCACGGCGGCCGCCCGCGCCCCGGCCTCCAGGGCGGCCCGCCGCGCCTCCAGGGCGGCCTCCAGGGCCGCCTTGGCGGTGTTGGCCCGCGCGCCCACCGCCGGCCGCTCGGCGGCCGGCAGGGCGGCCACGCCGCGCAGGATGCCGGTGAGTCGCCCCTTGCGCCCCAGGAGCTGCACCCGCACCTGCTCCAGCCCCGCCGCGTCCGCCACCGCCGCGATGGCCGCCAGCCCGTCGCGCTCCAGCGCCTCCAGCTCCCCCCGCCAGTCCCCCATCCCCTCCCCCGACAAAAAAAAGCGCCCCGATGGATCATCGGGGCGCCCTCCGTTACGTTCGGGCTAGCTGGCCGCGGCGCCCCGCACGGCGGCCACAACCTTTCCGAAGGCGGCGGCGTCCCGCACGGCCAGGTCGGCCAGGCTCTTGCGGTCCAGCGTGATGCCGGCGCCCTTGAGGCCCGCGATGAACTTGCTGTAGGTGAGGCCGTGGCCTCGCACCGCGGCGTTGATGCGCTGGATCCAGAGCTTGCGGAAATCGCGCTTGCGGGCGCGCCGATCCCGGTAGGCGTAGCGCTCGGCCCGGTCCACCGCCTCCTGGGCGCTGCGGTACGAGGTGCTCCGCTTGCCCCAGTATCCCTCCGCCTTCTTGAGGACCCGGTTGCGCCGCCGCCGGGTCACGAACCCGCCTTTCACTCGAGGCATCGCACTACTCCACTCCGTTTATAGTTTGTGGTTCGTCGTCTGTCGTTTGTCGTTGAATCCCGCGGCAGCCCCAAACGCCGGCGCCAGCCTCGCACGGTCGAACGGTCGAACCGTCGAACGCTTTCCTCTTAGAGATACGGGACGAGGCGGGCGATGCGCTTCGCGTCCGCCGGGTGCACCAGGGTGGACTTGCGCAGCGGCCGCGTCCGCCGCGTGGGCTTGCCTATAAGCAGGTGGCTCTTGGTCGCCTTGAAGCGCTTCAGCTTGCCGGTGCCGGTCCGCTTGAAACGCTTGGCCGCCCCCCTCAGGGTCTTCATCTTCGGCATGGGTCCCTCGTTGGCTTCCCCGTCCCCGACCGCCGCGGCGGGCCGCGCCCCCCGCGGCGACGGAGAGGGCAGGAAGCCGGATGCGTTCAGCGCTTGGGGGCGAGGATCATGGACATGGCCCGCCCCTCCACCTTGGCCTTCTGCTCGATGTGGGCCAGCTCCTTGAGCCCCTCGGCGAACCGGTCCAGCAGCTTCTGCCCCAGGTTCATGTGCACCATCTCGCGGCCGCGGAACATCATGGTCACCTTGGCCTTGTTCCCTTCCTTCAGGAACCGCTCGGCGTGCCGGAGCTTGAACTGGAAGTCGTGCTCCTCGGTCTTGGGGCGCATCTTGATTTCCTTGACCTGGATGATGGTCTGCTTCTTCCGGGCCTCCCGCTCCTTCTTGCTCTGCTCGTAGCGGTACTTCCCGTAGTCCATGATCTTGCAGACCGGGGGCCGGGCTTCCGGCGCCACCTCCACCAGGTCGAGCGCCAGGGCGTAGGCCTTCTCCAGCGCCTCCTGGGGGGTCATGATGCCGAGCTGCGTCCCGTCCGCGCCGATGACCCTGATCTCGCGGATGCGGATCCGTTCGTTGATGCGCGGTCCTTTACTAGCGATGAGCGCTCCCTCCTTCTGCAGGCGCGGGCCCGGGCGCCGGGGCCGTGGGTGGCCCGGCCTCGCGCCGGAACTGGTCCAGGAACGCGGCCACGGACATGCCCCCCAGGTCCCGGCCCCCGCGCCCCCGGACGGATACGGCATCCCCCGCCATCTCGCGGTCCCCCACCACCAGGCAGTAGGGGATCTTCTGCATCTCGGCCTCCCGGATCTTGTGGCCGATCTTCTCGCTGCGCGCGTCCACCTCGGCGCGGGCGCCGGCCGCCCGCAGGCGCGCCGCCACCTGCTCGCCGAAGTCCGTGTGCCGGTCCGCGATGGGGAGCACCCGGGCCTGCACCGGCGCCAGCCACACCGGGAACGCCCCGGCGTAGTGCTCGATGAGCACGCCCAGGAACCGCTCCATGGACCCCAGCAGCGCCCGGTGCACCATGAAGGGGCGGTGCTGGCGGTTGTCCTCCCCCACGAAGGCGATGTCGAACCGGTCGGGGAGGTTGAAGTCGAACTGCACCGTGGTGCACTGCCAGGGCCGGCCCAGCGTGTCCTTGATCTTCAGGTCGATCTTGGGCCCGTAGAAGGCCCCACCCCCCTCGTCCAGGGCCACCTTCAGGCCGGCGCGGGCGGCGGCCCCCCGCAGGGCCTGCGTGGCCCGGTCCCAGTCCGCCGGGTCGCCCACGAACTTCTCGGGGCGCGTGGCGATGTAGGCCTCGTACTCCTCGAACCCGAAGGCCCGCAGGAAGAAGAGGCTGAACTCCACGGCGCGGGCGATCTCGGCCTCCACCTGCTCCGGCGTGCAGAAGATGTGCGCGTCGTCCTGGGTGAAGCCGCGCACCCGCAGCAGGCCGTGGAGCACGCCGGCCCGCTCGAACCGGTACACGGTGCCCAGCTCGGCCAGGCGCAGGGGCAGCTCCCGGTAGCTCCGCACCCGCGACTGGTACATCTTGATGTGGAAGGGACAGTTCATGGGCTTGACGTAGTAGTCGTTCCCCTCCATCTCCATGGGGGCGTACATGTTCTCGCGGTAGAAGTCCAGGTGTCCGCTGGTTTCCCACAGCCTGGCGCGCCCCACGTGGGGGCTGAACACCAAGTGGTAGCCGTTGGCCAGGTGCTCCCGGCGCCAGAAGTCCTCGATGGCCACCCGCAGGATGCCGCCCTTGGGGTGCCACAGGATGAGGCCCCCGCCCACGTCCTCATCCACGCTGAACAGGTCCAGCTCGCGGCCCAGGCGGCGGTGGTCCCGCCGCTTGGCCTCCTCGATGCGCTGCAGGTGGCGCTCCAACGCCTCGGCAGAGGCGAAGGCCGTGCCATAGATGCGCTGGAGCATGGGGCGCCGCTCGTCGCCCCGCCAGTAGGCGCCGGCCAGGTGGGTGAGCCGGAATGCCGTGAGCGCCGAGGTGTCCGGCACGTGGGGGCCGCGGCAGAGGTCCACGAAGGAACCGGTCTCGTAGAAGCTCACGGCCGTCGCCCCGGGGTCCGCCTCGGCGGCCAGCTCGCCGGACGCTGCGACCCTCTCCCCGCTCGGCGTGCCGCCTCGCGGCGAGCCCCCCTGGCCGAAGGCCCCCTGGCGGCGGATCTCCTCCAGGATCTCCACCTTGAAGTCCTGCCCCGCCGCCCGCACCCTGGCCAGCGCCTCGTCCAGCGGCACCTCCCGCCGCACGTAGGGGAGGTTCTGCGCGGCCAACTCGCGCATCTTCCCCTCGATGCCCGGCAGGTCCTCCGGGGTGAGCGCGCGCGGCAGCGCCATATCGTAGTAGAACCCGTCGTCGATGGCCGGGCCGATGGCGAACCTGGCCTCGGGGAACATCTGCTGCACGGCCGCGGCCATCAGGTGCGCCGTGCTGTGCCGGACCACCTGGAGACCTTCCGGCGACTCCGCGGCCAGCAGGGGCACGCGGGCGCCGGCCGGGGCGGGCGCGCCGAGATCCACCGTGCGCCCATCCACCTGCGCCGCCACCACCCGGCCGCGCCAGCCGATGCCGGCCTCCTCCAGGATGGTCCGGAGCGGCTGGCCCGCCGCCCCCGGCACCTCCCGCCCATCCGGCATCACCAGAATCGCATCAGCCACAGCTTCCCCCAACAGGCTGCTTGAGGACCGGCTCTTCGGCAGGCCGCTCAAAAAGGTCCAGATGCAAGGCGGCGCGCGAAGGGCCGAGTGAGGCGTACTCCGGGTACGCCGCAGCGAGCGCCCGAGCGCGGCAACGCCGCAGATGGGCCTTTTTCAGCGGCCTGCCCAGAGAAAAAAGGGCACCACAGGCCCCAGCCCGCGGTGCCCTGACGATCACTTAGCCAAGGAGAGGCACGATGGTAGGCACGGGCGGTTTCGAACCGCCGACCTCTTGCGTGTCAAGCAAGCGCTCTCCCCCTGAGCTACGTGCCTAATCTCGTACCCTCAGACGCAGGAACAGGCGCCTATATACCTACACTTAGAGCCCCCCCGGTGTCAAGGCGAAACTGCGCGCGGCGGACGAAACGGGATGGCAGGGAAGGAGTCAGGGGCTCCCGAAATAGGCGTGGCGGAGCACCGTTCCCTTGTTGTCTAGGGTCACGATGAGGAGCTGACCTGACGATCCGCTCCCGCCGCTCCCCAGCAGGGGCAGAGAGGAGAGGATTCCGCCCCCCTCCTTCTTGAACTGGTAGGTCAAGACCTTGCCTGTGCTCGTCACCACCACGTCGGACGTAGGGCCGAACCACTCGCGGATTTCGGCCTCGGTGGTCTTACCGTCCACGATCTGAGCTACCGCCTCGCTCGGGATGGGCTTGGCCTGCACAGCGACAGGCTTGGCGCAGCCCGGCATG
>DASPOZ010000340.1:0-3171 GCA_035625755.1 Candidatus Sulfotelmatobacter sp. | reverse complement strand
CGGCGGCCGGCTGGCGCCTGGCGGGACCGTGGCCGTGCTCATCGCCCTGGGCCTCTTCGTGGGCGCCACCGGGAAGTCGGCCCAGCTCCCCCTCTACGTGTGGCTGCCGGATGCCATGGAGGGGCCCACCCCCGTCTCGGCGCTCATCCACGCCGCCACCATGGTGACGGCCGGCGTGTACATGGTGGCGCGCTCGGGGGCCCTGTACGCCCAGGCCCCCGGCGTGCTGACGCTGGTGGCGTGGGTGGGGGCCCTCACCGCCGTCTTCGCCGCCACCATCGCCTGCGTGCAGACCGACATCAAGCGGGTGGTGGCCTATTCCACCATCTCCCAGCTCGGCTACATGTTTCTGGGCTGCGGCGTGGGGGCCTACGCCAGCGCCATCTTCCACCTGGGCACGCACGCCTTCTTCAAGGCGCTGCTGTTCCTGGGCTGCGGCTCCGTGATCCACGCCCTGGGCGGCGAGCAGGACATGCGGAAGATGGGGCGGCTCCACGGGAAGCTCCCCATCACCAGCTGGACCTTCTGGCTGGCCTCGCTGGCGAACGCCGGGATCATCCCCCTGGCCGGCTTCTGGTCCAAGGACGAGATCCTGGCGGGGGCCTTCGCCGGCCACCACTTCGTCCTCTGGCTGCTCGGCTCGGCCGGGGCCTTCCTCACGGCCTTCTACATGTTCCGGCTCTACTACACCATCTTCGAGGGCAAGGACCGCGTGGACCATCACGCGGCCCACCACGTGCACGAATCGCCCCCCTCCATGGCCTATCCCCTCATGATCCTGGGCGCCGGCACGCTGGGGGTGGGGGTGCTGTTCGGCTTGCCGCCGGACCACGGCCTCTACCACCGGTTCGTGGAGAAGGTATTCGAGGAGGCCGGCACGGCGGCCCACGAGATCGGCCTCATGACCACAGTAGGCCTGATGGTGGTGGCCACGGCCATTGCCCTGGCGGGCTGGGGCCTGGGCAAGGCCATGTACAAGACGGGGGACTCGCCGGCGCCGGAGAAGGTGGCCGAGCAGTTCCACGGGATCTACCGGACGCTCCTGAACAAGTACTGGGTGGACGAGCTATACATCGCGGTCTTCGTGACCTTCGGGAAGCGGGTCTGCAACGCCTTCTGGAAGGTGGACGCCGGCGTGGTGGATGGGGCGGTGAACGGGAGCGGCTGGCTCACAGTGGCGCTGAGTCGGGTGTCCGCCTTCTTCGATTTCAATTTCGTGGACGGCCTCGTCAACAAGATCGCCGACTTCATCCAAGGGGGCAGCCAGAGCCTCCGCAAGATCCAGACCGGCGTCATCCAGAACTACCTGCTGGCCATGAGCCTGGCGGTGTTCCTGGTCACCCTGATCTACATGGGCTCCGCCTGGTGGCTGGCCGGGGCGCGGTGAGCGCGGGCGGCTGAAGGAGACACGGGAATGCTCTTGTCGTGGATCGCCTACCTCCCGTTGATCGGGGCCATCGTCCTCCTCTTCGTGCCGAAGGACCGCCACGAGTCCATCCGCTGGACCGCCCTGATCTCCTCGCTGCTGAGTTTCGTCGCCTCGCTGTGGCTGCCGCTGCGCTTCAATCCGGGCACCCACGAAATGCAGTTCGTGGAGAAGTTCGACTGGATCCCCGGCATCGGCGTCAAGTACTTCTTCGGGGTGGACGGGATCAGCCTGTGGCTGGTAATGCTCACCACGCTGCTCAGCCCCCTCGCCATCCTGTGTTCGTGGCGGGCCATCGAGAACCGTGTCAAGGAGTTCTTCGTCTTCATGCTGGTGCTGGAGACCGGCATGCTGGGCGTCTTCTTCGCCCTGGATTTCTTCCTCTTCTATATCTTCTGGGAAGTCATGCTGGTCCCCATGTATTTCCTCATCGGCGTCTGGGGCAGCGACCGGCGGCTCTACTCGGCCATCAAGTTCTTCCTCTACACGCTCTTCGGCAGCGTGGTGATGCTGCTGGGCATCCTGGCCATCTACTTCTACGCGGGCCAGACCACCGGGACGTACACCTTCGACGTCCTGGCGCTGATGAAGGTGCCCTATCCCACCCAGCCCGTCGTGTCCTTCCTGGGGAAGGGCTTCTCGTTCCAGGACCTGGTGTGGCTGGCCTTCTTCCTGAGCTTCGCCATCAAGGTCCCCATGTTCCCCTTCCACACCTGGTTGCCGGACGCCCACACCGACGCCCCCACGGCCGGGTCCGTGATCCTGGCCGGCGTCCTGCTGAAGATGGGGACCTACGGCTTCGTGCGGTTCAACCTGCCCATGTTCCCCGAATCCACCGAGCGGTTCGTGCCCCTGGTCTTCGCCCTCTCCGTCATCGCCATCGTGTACGGGGCCTTGGTCTGCATGGTCCAGCCCGACATGAAGCGGCTCATCGCCTACAGCTCGGTGAGCCACATGGGCTTCGTGATGTTGGGGATGTTCGCGCTGAACGCCCAGGGGATCCAGGGTTCCATCTTGCAGATGGTGAACCACGGGCTGAGCACCGGGGCGCTGTTCCTCATCGTAGGCCTCATCTACGACCGGCGGCACACCCGCCTGATCAGCGAGCTGGGCGGTCTGAGCAAGGTGATGCCGGTGTACGCGGTGCTCTTCGCCATCGTCATGCTCTCGTCCATGGGCCTCCCGGGGCTCAACGGGTTCATCGGCGAGTTCCTCATCCTCCTGGGGGCCTTCAAGGTGAGCACCATGTGGGCGGCCGTTGCCGTGAGCGGGATCGTGCTGGGCGCGGCCTACATGCTGTGGCTCTACCAGCGCACCATGTTCGGCGAGGTGGAGAACCCCAAGAACCTGAAGCTGACGGACCTGAACGGGCGCGAGATCGCCACCCTGGTGCCCATCATCGCCATGTGCTTCTGGATCGGCCTGTACCCGCCGCCCTTCCTGCGGTACATGGAGACGTCGGTGAACCACGTGCTGGAGCAGGTGCAGACCAAGAAGGGCCGCGTCCCGGCCAGGGCGGCCGCGCCGGCGCCGGGCCTGGCGGAGGCGGCACCCCCGCCCGCGGCCGGGGCGGCGCAGTTGACCCCTGATGCGGCCGGCGCCGGGCCGGGGCAGGGCGCCGAGGCCCCAGCGGCCCCCGGCGCCGCCCCGGGTCCCGCCCCCCGGCCCCCGGCCGCTGCGGCAGGCCGATGACGCCGACGCTGGTCGCCTGGCAGGATCTGGCGGTGGCCATCCCCGAGGTGGTG
>DASPOZ010000339.1:0-26516 GCA_035625755.1 Candidatus Sulfotelmatobacter sp. | reverse complement strand
GTCCGTGCCGGCCAGGTTCAGGTACACCAGGTCCGGCTTGATGTTGCGCAGCTTCACGATGTAGGGGCTGTAGTCCTTCGTGTCCGTGGGGACCATGTCGTTCCCCAGGTCGGTCCCGCCGTTCTCCAGCAGGAACCGCCGCGACACCCGCAGGAGGTCCTGCCCGAAGGCGTAGTCCGCGGTGAGGAAATACCAGCGGGCGATCTTCTTCTCCCGGAGGAGCCAGCGGCCCACCGTCTTGGTGTACATGGTGTTGCAGCCTTCCACGTGGAACATATACCGCTTGCACTTCTCGCCCCGGGCCACGTCCGTGTTGAAGCCGGTGTTGATGTACACGACCTTGTAGCGCTGGGCCTCCTCGCTGATGGCCAGGCCCGAGGCCGAGTTGATCTCGCCCACCAGGACGTCCACCTTGTCCTTCTCGATGAGCTTGATGACCTTCTGCTTGGCCACGCCGGGGTTCTGCGAGTCCTCGGTGATCAGCTCCACCTTCCGCCCCAGCACGCCGCCCTTCTCATTGGCCTCGTCCACCGCCATGCGCGCCGCCATCACGGCGTACTCGCCGAGGGGCGCCAGGAATCCCGTGCGCGGCGTCAGGTGGCCCACCTTGATGGGGCCCGCCTGGGCCCGCGCGACGGCGGGGAACCCCAGGCCCGCCGCGGCCGTGCCGGCCGCCGCGGCGCCCAGGAACTGCCGCCGGGTCATGCCCGCCTTCCGAAATCGAGACCGACGCCCACTCATGGTGTCCCCCTCCCTCGTTGGAGCCCCCCTCCGCCGGCCGCCCGGCATGCCGGGCGATGGCGCGCCGCGCACCGCATGGGTGCGGCGCAGCGGGCCGGACTCTATCGCCGTCGCTCGGGCCGTGTCAAGGCGAGGGGGTCGGCGAGGGGGTCGGCCAGAGGGGGCGGGAACGGGAACGGGTACGGGAACGGGAACGTCTCGTGGGGGGCAGACAACGGGCGGGAGGCGGACAAAAAGAGCGCGCCCCCGGGGCACGCCGTCTGCCCCGGGGGCGCGTGGGCTTTCGGCCGGGCGCCACCGCCCGGCCGCGGGCGCTAGCCGGCCTTGATGGCGATGAAGATCTGCGAGTCGCCGCGCTTCACCAGCAGCAGCGTGCCGCGGTCCGGGCCGGTCTTCTCCAGGGCCTGCTGGGTCTCGCGGAGGTTCTGGACCTTGGTCCGGTTCACCTCCAGGATCACGTCGCCCACCTGGAGGCCGGCGGCATCGGCCGGGCTGCCCGGCTCGATCTGCGTCACCACCACGCCGCGCGGGTCCTTGAGGCCCAGGGTCTGCGCCATCTCCGGGGTGATGTCCTGGAGGGCCATGCCCAGCTTGGCGCGGGACGGGGCGCCGCCCGATCCGCGGCTGGCCAGGCGTTCCTCGTCCAGCACGGCCAAGGTGGCGCGCACCGTGATCTCCTTGCCCTCCCGCAGCGCCTTCACCGTCACGTTCTTGCCCACCGGCGTCTCGGCCACGAGGCGCGGCAGGTCGTGGGAGGACTTCACGGCCTTCCCGTCGAACTCGACGATCACGTCGTACTGCTTCATCCCGGCCTTCTCGGCGGGTGAATCGGCCACCACGTCCGCCACCAGGGCGCCCCGGGGATCGGAGAGGCCCAGGGTCTTGGCCAGGTCCGGCGTCACCTGCTGGATGCTCACGCCCAGCCAGGCCCGGGTGACCGCCCCCTTGGCCTGGAGCTGCGGCAAGATGGTCTTGGCCTGGTTGATGGGGATGGCGAAGCCGATCCCCACGGACCCGCCCGTGGGGCTGAAGATGGCCGTGTTGATGGCCACCACCTCCCCCAGGGTGTTGATGAGGGGGCCGCCGGAGTTGCCGCGGTTGATGGAGGCGTCCGTCTGGATGAAGTCATCGTAGGGGCCTTCGCCGATCACCCTCCCCTTGGCCGAGATGATGCCGGTGGTCACCGTGGCGTCCAGCCCGAAGGGGTTGCCGATGGCCATCACCGGCTCGCCCACCTCGAGCTTCTCCGAGTTGCCGAAGGGGGCCACGGGGAGGTTCTTGGCGTCGATCTTGATGAGGGCCAGGTCCGTCTTGGGGTCGCGCCCCACCACGGTGGCCTTGTATTCCTTGCCGTCCTCCAGCTTCACCCGGATGTCCGTGGCGTTTTCCACCACGTGGTTGTTGGTGACGATGAAGCCGTCCGGGTGGATGATGAAGCCGGACCCCAGACTCTGCGCCTGGTGCGGCCGGCTCGGGCCCTCCCCGAAGAAGCGGCGCATGAATTCCTGAAACGGATCATCCTCGCCGCGGGGGCCGCGGAAGGGCGTGCTGGGGTGCCGCCCCTGCTGGATCTGCTGCGTGGTGCTGATGTTCACCACCGCCGGCCGCAGGGCCTTGGCCAGCCGCACCCAGATGCGGGGGTCCCCCATGGGGTCGGCCCCGCCGCGGGGCTTGGCGGTGCCTTCCGTCCAGAGCGGGCCGGTGACCTGCGCCGCCGTGCCCTGGGAGAAGGTGTTGGCCGCCAGCGCCCCCAGCACCAGAGACACGATGGCGACGAGGATGAGGGATCGCAGCGTGTAGCGCCTTTCCATGCCTGACATCTCCTCTCGTGGCTTCCTGGGAGGTTACGTCTATAGTATAGTGGCCCGCCGCCCCCATGTCGAGGGGGTGCCGGGCGCCGGCCCCGGCGGGCCCCCGGGCCGGGTGGGGCCCCGGCGTGGCCCCAGGTTGTGAGGCGGGGCCGCCGCCGGGGCAAGAATTTGCGCGCGCGGGCCCTCCCTGGGTAGTATCGCCCCAGCCGGAGACGGGCGGTCTCGCATCCGCCCATCGCCATCGCAAGGAGCCTCGCCATGCCCAAGGATCTGCGCACGTACCTGGACCAGGTAAAGGGGCACACGCTGCGCGTCACCCAGGAAGTGGACGTGATCACGCAGGTGGCCGAGCTCTGCTCGCAGAGCAACCAGCCCATCCTTTTCGAGAACCTGAAGGGCTATCCGGGCTGGCGGCTGGTGGATTCGCTGCTGCGCACGCGGGAACTCCAGGGGATCGCCCTGGGGTGCGACCCCAAGCGGGTGGTGCAGGAGTTCGCCCGGCTCCAGGCCCAGGGGCCGGGCCCGACGCGCATGGTCTCCGGCGGGCCGTGCAAGGAGGTCATCCTCACGGGCGATGGGGCGGACCTCTCGAAGCTCCCCATCCCCAAGCATTCGGACATCGACCCCGGCCCCTACATCGGCAGCGGCATGTGCATCACGAAGGACCCCGACACCGGGATCCGGAACGTGGCCTGCCTGCGCATCCAGGTGAAGGGCGCGCGGCACACCGGCGTGATGATGGTACCCCGCCACACGGGCATGCACTACAAGAAGTACGAGGACCGGGGCGCGCCCATGCCCTTCGCCGTGGCCATCGGGCCGCACCCCTGCCTGGACATCGCCACCAACATCAGCACCGCCTACGGGGTGGACGAGATCGAGCTGGGGGCCACCCTGCTGGGCGAGCCGGTGGACCTGGTGAAGTGCGAGACGGTGGACCTGGAGGTGCCCGCCCACTGCGAGCTGGTGATCGAAGGCCTCATGCCGCCCGGCCTGCGCGAGGAGGAGGGACCCTTCGGCGAGTTCACCAACTACATCTCCGGCGAGGGGCGGAACCCCACCTGGGAGGTCACGGCCATCACCACGCGCCGCGACCCCATCTACCGCCACATCAACTCCACCTCCTTCACGGACCACCAGATCCTGGTGGGCATCCCCATGGAGGCCGGCCTCTACAATAAGGTCAAGGACGTGCCCGGCATCGAGGTGCACGACGTCCACGTGCCCTCCTGGGGCAGCCTGTGGCTGGTGCTGCTCCAGATGACCACCCGGTACGAGGGCCAGGCGCGCGACGTGATGCTGGGCGCCCTTTCCAGCACGTACCTGCACCCCAAGATCGTGGTGGCCCTGGACCCGGACGTAAACATCTACGACGCCCAAGACGTCATGTGGGCCATCTCCACCCGCGTGAACCCCGCCAGGGACGTCTTCACCATCCCCGACATGCGCATCCACCCCATGGACATCTCGTGCCCCGAGATCAGTCCGCCCGGCGAGACCACCTGGCAGCGCGTGGGCGGCAAGATGGGCATCGACGCCACCAAGCCCTCCCTGTTCCGCAGGCAGGAGCGCCAGCGCTTCAACCGCTGCAAGCCCATGGGCTGGGGCGAAGTCCTCCTCCGCAACTTCGTGGACAACCCCGACAAAATCCGTATGTAGGGACACGCGACGCCGCCGCTCTGGCGGCTTCATGTGCGCTCGGCTCGAGTGCTCACGGGCCGAGTGCGGAGGACCTGCCGCTTTTCCCGGTCGAAACGGGGAACACCTCGCTGCCGGAGGCCGAGATGCGCTCGAGGCTGCTGGAGATGGCGGATGTGGTCGAGCGGTCTGGGGCGTTCGATGGGTTGTGGGTGGGGGACATTCTGCTGGCGAAGGCGCGGGTGGGGACGGCATGCATGGTGAGCTTGCCGCTGCGCCGTTCCGTCCCGCCCGCGGCGGACTTCGGGACTTCGGGTATTCCCGAAGTCCGGGAGGAGTCGAGGGGGTCTGGCGAGGCGGTTAGGGCGCCGGACCGCTGGGGGTCCCTCAAGATTGCTTCTGCCGGGGATAGGGTAAGACCGGCCGTCGCAAGTTGATGCTCTCCGCTTCCCGCCGCCCGCCTCCCTCGGCCTCGTAAGGTCAGTGCGGGAGATGCGAGGTGCCGCCGGCGTCGTAGCCGCGCACGGCGTTGTAGCGGGCGATCTGCTCCGGGGTGAGCAGGGCCTTGGTTCCCAGGTGCGTGCGCAGGTGGATGAAGCGCAGCTCGGCGCGGTATTCGCCGATCCGGTAGAGCATCTCGCGAAGACCCGCCTCGTCGATGTGGCCGTGGCGGAAGCGCATGGCCAGCTCTTCCTCCGCCTGCAGGATCTCCTGGCCCTTGGCCTTGGCCTCGGCGAGCATCCGGTCGTAGAGTTGCTGCACGGCCTCGCGCTGATCTGGGCGCAGGTCCAATTGCCCGGCGGTGGCCGCCTCGAGGATGTGGCGCGGCCCGGGGTAACCGTTCACCTCGGCGGCCAGGGCGAGGGCCATGCCCTGTCCCTTGGTGAGGCCCTCCACCTCCTGCGGGAGCAGGCCGCTGGCCGCCGTCCCGGGGATGGCCGCATAGGGGGAGCGGAGGGACTCGGCGGCCGCGCCCGGGTCCGCCGGTGTTTGGGCGGCGCCGGCCAGAACGGCGGCCGCGGCCAGCGCGGCGAAGGCCGCCCCCACCGCGGCAGCGCGGCGTCGAAACGGGCCGATGGATCGAACGCGGATCGTGGCAGGGTTCATGGCGCCTCCTCGGGCCCTGCGGGCCCCGGTCCCCGCGTGGGGGGTTCCGTTGGCGGACGACGGTAGCGGGGGCCCTCCCCGGGTGCGATGACTTAAGTCACAGGGGAGAGATGCGGGAACGGGCGCAGGGATGGCCGGATACAGCGGAGGGCAGGGCGCGGGCCCTGGGCGCCGTGCCCTACCTCGCCGGGCTGGGGGCGGCGGACCTTCGGGCGCTGGCGGCGGAGGCGCGGCTCGTGCGGGCGGCCAGAGGCGAGGCGATCTTCCAAGAGGGCTCGCCCTGTGCGGGCCTCTACGTCATCGCGGCAGGGTGCGTGAGGGTGCTGAAGCGCTCGGCCGAGGGGCGGGAACAGGTGCTGCACCGGGAGCGGGAGGGGGCGTTGGGCGAGGGGCCCCTCTTCGACGGGGATCCCTACCCGGCATCGGCCGAGGCGCTGGAGCCTGCCGCGCTGCTCTTCCTGCCGCGGGAAACCATCCTGGCCTGGTGCCGGAAGCGGCCCGAGGTGGCCATCGGGATCGCCCGGGTGCTGGCGCGGCGGGTGCGCCGGTTCGCCGCCCTGGCCGAGGACCTGGCGCTCCGCGAGGTGGGGCAGCGCCTGGCCGGCTACCTGGCGGCGCGGGCCCGCGAGGACGGGCGGGCGGTGCCGGGCGGCGTGGAGCTGGTGTTGAAGGAGTCGAACCAGGAGATCGCCACCCAGATCGGGACCGTTCGCGAGCTGGTCTCCCGCGCGCTGGCGGGCCTGCGGCGCGAGGGCCTGATCCGGGTCTCCGGCCGCCGCGTAACCGTCGCGGACCTGAAGCGCCTTCGCGCCCGCTGCGGCCCGCGGTAGGCGCCTCCGGCCCTAGCAGGCTGCTGAAAAAGGCCCATCTGCGGCGTTGGCGCGCTCGCGCGGCGCTGCGACGTACGGACCGAGTACGCCTCGCGCCTCGCTACGCGCGCCGCCTTGCAGCTGGACCTTTTTGAGCAGCCTGCGGAAAAGAGAGTTTTTCAGCATCCTGCTAGAGGGGTGGCGGCGGAGGGTTACCTGGGGCGGAGGACGAAGTCGAAGGCGATCTCGGTCTGGCCCGCCTTGGGGTAGAGCTGGGTCGTGAGCGGCGCGTGGCCGGGGGCCTGCACCTTCACGTGGATGTGGGGCGGTCGCCCGTAGTAGGCCACGGGGAAGCTGGTCTCGAAGCGATAGCGCCCCTCGGCGTCGGCCGTCTGCACGGCCCGGTGGGCGTCATCGTAATGGCCCTGCGG
Organism: Candidatus Sulfotelmatobacter sp.; assembly: GCA_035625755.1. GTDB lineage: Bacteria > Methylomirabilota > Methylomirabilia > Methylomirabilales > DASPOZ01 > DASPOZ01. Next base: position 19,979 of record DASPOZ010000339.1, on the reverse strand, counting down.
ATTGGCCTGCCACCATTCGAGGCGGGCCTTGGGGATCGGCGCGCAGTCCCCGGCCGCGCGCACGACGCCGGACAGCACCAGGCCGCTGCCGATGCCGGCCCGCTCGGGGGCGTTGGGCTTGTAGAAGGGCCCCTCGTCGTCCGGCGCCGTGGGCGCGCACGCCGCCTGCGCCGCCTGGCCCCCGCGCGCCACGCCCGGGCCAAAGTGGAGGAGTAGAACGGTCGCCGCGAGGGACCCTGCAACGAATGCCGCGATCCCCACGAGCGTGAACCTGCCGCGAAGCGGACGCATGGTTCCCCTCTTCCTCCTGCGATCCCCCGGCCCTCTCATACCGTCTCCGTTCCCCTGGCGCAACCGCGAAATCCCACAGGGACCGGGCGCGCCCTTGACGGCGCGGCGCGTGAGCGGGTAGCGTAGCTTGGTGCCGCCGACCGCGGGGGTCGGCGCGGGCTTGCCCTCCAAGCCTCGAAGCTCTAATAGGTTGCTGAAAGACTTGCTTTTGCCCAGGCTGCTCAAAAAGGTCCAGGTGCAAGGCGGCGCGCCGCGGCATTGCGGAATGCGGATTGCGGAATGCGGAATGGGCGAGGCGGTACGCCGCAGGGAGTGCGCGAGAGCGCCAACGCCCCACCCGTTGCCGCCGAGGCAGCGGGGAGAGATGTAGGGCCTTTTTCAGCAGCCTGCTAACGCTGGAGGTGAGGGCCATGATGCCTCATGTACCGTCGGGCGATCCCATCGGAAATTCCGGAGCACCGGCCACGCCACCAGCCGGCATGGCGCGCAGGCGTTTTCTTGCACTGCTCGGTTGCGGCAGCGCGGGGGCGCTGGCCGCCTCGGGAGCCGGCGTCTGGCCGGCGGCGGCCGCTCGGGAGGAGCATGAGGCCCCCCCCGCCGGGGTAGGCCCCGACGAGGCCCTGGCGCGCCTCATGGCCGGCAACGCACGCTACACGTCGCAACGGGTGCGGCGCCCGAACCAGACGGGGCGGCGGCGGGTTGAGGTGGCCGCGGGCCAGCACCCCTTCGCCATCGTCCTCGGCTGCGCCGATTCCCGCGTGCCGCCGGAGATCGTCTTCGACCAGGGCCTGGGCGATCTGTTCGTGGTGCGGGTGGCCGGCAACATCGCGGACGACGCGGAGGTGGCCAGCTTCGAATACGCGGTGGAACATCTGGGCCCGCGGCTCATCCTGGTGCTCGGCCACGAGCAGTGCGGCGCCGTGGCTGCGGCCGTGGAGGCGGTGGAGAAGGGCGGGGAAGTCCCCGGCCACCTGGGCACCCTGCTGGGGCCCATCCGCCCGGCGGTGGAACGGGCCAGGGGCCGCGGCGGAGACCTGCTGGACAATGCGGTGCGGGCCAACGTCGAGTCGGTGGTGGAAAGGCTGAAGGCCTCCGAGCCGGTCCTGGCCGCCGCGGCGAAGGCGGGCCGGCTGAAGATTGTGGGCGGGCGGTACGATCTGCGGAGCGGGCGCGTGGACCTGATCGCGTGATCGGGCTGCGCCCGGTGCGGCGCCGCCGGGCGCCGGGGGTCCAGCGAGGGGGGTGGGAGGCAACCCATGGTGCGTGGGGGCGGCCGACGCTGTAGGGCGGGCCTGGCGGGCAGGTGGGGGGTCCTTCTCTCGGCCGGGCTACTCCTCTCGTGCGCGGCGCCCCTGGCCGGGATGGCGGCGGAGGGGCAGCAGGGGGCGCGCTGCGCGGCGCCCGCGCCGGATATCTTCGAGCGCGCGTCGCCGGCGGTGGTGTTCATCGCCGCCACGTCCATCAACCCCTACCAGTACTCCGACCGCGTGAGCCGCACCGTGGGGTCCGGCTTCATCGTGGACCCGTCGGGGCTGATCCTCACCAACGCCCACGTCGTGTTCGGCCGCACCGCCATCGGTGTGACCCTGGACAACGGCTCCAGCGTCCCCGCCCGCGTGGTGGGCGCCGACCCCATCTTCGATATCGCCGTGCTGCGCATCCCGCCGCCCTCGGACGGCACGCTCCCCACGCTGGCGCTGGGCGACTCCGACGCGGTGCGCGTGGGGGAGGACGTGCTGGCCATCGGCAACCCCCTGGGGCTGGAGCAGACGCTCACCCGCGGCATCGTCTCCGCCCTCAACCGGCTCCTCCCGGATGTCTCCCTGTCGCTGCTGGAGCCGCTGATCCAGACCGACGCGCCCATCAACCTGGGCAATTCCGGCGGCCCGCTGCTCAACCGCTGCGGCGAGGTGATCGGCATCACCTCGGCCGTGATCCCCGAGGCCCAGAACATCGGCTTCGCCATCCCCAGCAACCTGGTGAAGGCGGTCCTGCCCTCGCTGCTGGCCAACGGGCGGATCATCCGCCCGTGGCTCGGGGTGCACGGGCAGTTGGTGGGGCAGTCCCTGCGCGAGGTCCTCCGGATCCCGCTGGCCGACGGCCTGCTGGTGGAGACGGTGGACCCGGGCAGCCCGGCCGAGCGCGGGGGGCTGCGGGGGGGGCAACTGGAGATCGCCATCGGCGGGCAGAGCCTGCTGGTGGGGGGCGACATCATTACCAGCATCAACGGGACGGCGCTGGATTCGCCGGAGGCGCTGGAGCGGGCCATGCGGGCCCTGCAGGTGGGCGGGAAGGTGAAGCTGGCGATCTTCAGGGAAGGGCAGGTGCAGGACCTGGAGTACACGCTCCCGGAGCGGCCGGTGCTGCCGGGAGACCTCCGCGGGCAGGAATCCTATTCGCCCGCCACGCGGCGGGGCCGGTGCGCAGGCTGCTGAATCCCGCTAGGGACGGGCAAGCACGCCCGATACAATCCCCCAGCCGCCGCAGCGTTTGAACGGCCCGCGCCAACCCCCCATTCCGCATTCCGCAATCCGCAATGGCCGGGCGGGTTAGTCGGCGACCATCACTCGGTCGCGGCCGGCGTCCTTGGCACGCGAGAGGGCCGCGTCGGCGGCGCGCAGCACGGCCTCCGCGCTGCTACCGTGATTTGGAAACACGGCCGCCCCCAGCGAGAGGGTGACCGACCCGATGGGCGTGCCCTCGTGCATGATGCGATGGCCCTTGGTCGCCACCCGGAGCTGTTCCGCCCGCCGCTGGGTGTTTTCCAGCGTCGCCTCCGGGAGGATCAGGACGAATTCCTCCTCGCCGTACCGGCAGGCCACATCCACCGCGCGCACCCTCGACCTGAGCAGCGTCCCCACCTCGCGGAGCGCGGCATTCCCCGCATCGGTGCCGAACCGATCGTTCACCTGGTCGAAGCGGTCGATGCCCAGCTTCACCACCCCCACGGGCCGCTGCCTCCGCTCGCCCCAGCGCACCTCCCGCTGCAGCGTCTCTTCCATGTAGCGGCGGTTGAAGAGCCCCGTGACGGGATCCCGGGTGGACTGGATGCGCAGCATCTCCTGGAGCCTGACGTTGGCGAGGGAGAGCGCGAGCTGATGGGCCACCGTGTCCGCCAGGTGTTGCTTGGCCTCGGTGATGGCCGGCGCCGAGGCCGGCCCCGCCGCCCGCGCGTCCAGGTACAGCACGCCCAGGGCCTCCCCGTGGGCCACCAGCGGGAGGCACAGGTAGGCGGCGGGCGGGGGCGTGGGCAGGTGCCCGCAGAGCAGGCCGGAGCCCGTGTTCTCCACCAGGTGCGGGCGGCCGCGCCGCAGCGCCCAGCACTCCTCCGGGGCGAACACCTCCCGTTCCCCCGTCGTGGACCGGCCCCAAGCCGCCGCGACCTGCATCAGCCTCTGGGCCGGGTCGAGAACCAGTACCGCTCCCGTATCGCCCGCGAAGAGTTCCGCCACGATCCCGGGGATCACGCGGGACGCCTCTTCAATGCTCTGACAGGCCTGGAGCATCGCGCCCAAGCGGTTCAGCAATTCGATCTCGCGCGTCCGTTCGGCCACGAGCATCCTCACCTGTTCGGCGAGGGCCTCCTTGGCCCGTTGCTCGGTTTCCACCATCCCCTCCAGGCGCGCGGCCATGTCGTTGAAGGCGTGGGCCATGGTCCCGATCTCGTCCTCGTCGCCCACCGGCGCGCGCGCGCTCAGGTCGCCGCCGATGATCCGCCCCGCCGCAGCCACCAGCGCCTTCACCCGGCGCAAGACCACCAGGTCCCCGAGGATCCAGGCCCCGGCGAAGGTGAGGAGGCCCACGAGGGCAAGGCCCCAAAGGCTCCAGGCAGAGATCCGTTTGGCCGCGGCCAGTGCGGCTTCCCTGGGGATGCCGATGGTCATGTACACGGCCTTCGGCGGGCCCGGCAGCTCGGTGAAGGCATAGAGGCGCGCGATGCGATCCACGCCGGGAAGCTCGGCCGCGCCATCCTTCTGCGCCAGGATGGCCCGGAGCAACGGCGCGTCGGGGAGCGACTTTCCGACCCACTCCTCGGGTTCGGGGTGGCGGGCCAGGATCGTGCCCTGGCCGTCGATCACCACCAGCACCGCCCCGGCGGGCAACCGGGTCTCGGTGGCGAGTCGGGTGAGCCAGCTCAGATCCAGGGTGGCGAAGACGGCGGCTTCGGCCCGACCCGCGGTGGCGGCGATGGGATACGCGGTCAAGAGCAAGGCCTTGCTGGCGATCCGGACCACCTGGTACGCGCCTACCACGAAATCCCCGGCCTGAAGCGCCCGCTCGATGACGGCGGCGTCCGCCGGGGCGAGGCGTCCGCCGGAGGGCGCCGCGCTGCAGTAGACCGTGCCATCCGGGCCTGCCTCACCGAGGTTCAGGTAGGAGGGGTAGCGTTTCAGCAGGTCGGCGAACAGGGCGCTGCAGGCGGCCCCATCGCGCCCGCGCACTTCCCGCAGTGTGGCCGCCAGGGCGAGGAGCTGGCGCGCCCCGGCGATGGAACGCTCCTGCTCTCCGGCGGCCAGCCGGGTGAGGTTCTGCCAGTTCGCCTGGACTTCGGCGGCCACCAGCCGGTGCTGGAGCGATGCCGAATAGAGCATGAGCGCCAGGATCGGGACGAGGGAGAGGAGGAAGGGCAGGAGCATGCGGAAACGCAGGCTTGAGCCGAAAAGGCGCTTCATAGCCCTCGCCCTCCCTGGTACGTCATCTGCCTCTCTCTCCGCAACGCTTCGTCTGCGGGGAAGGTTCCCGGGCTCGCACAGGACCGGCAAGCGCGGGGCCCTCCCCGCGGGCCCTGTCAGGAGGGGGGCCTCCACCGCCGATCCCCGCCCCGAGCGGGGTCGGGATGGTTGGCGCGCGTCCGCGCGCGGCGGAGGGCGATGCCCCCCTCGACCTGTCCCGGCGGCCCGGGCGTTCCTTCATGGAATGTGCCTCTCGGCCCCAACGCACGGCGCGGTGGCGTTGGGTTCCCCAACCGATGGTCCCTCGGCCCGCCGCGACCCCTGGGTTTTGCCTGGGCCGCGGGACGTTCAAACCTCCAGGCCCGCCCCCGCAGGGCGGTCGGGCGACGCCGGGGCGCCGTGCCCGGCCGCAGGCCGGCAGGGCCGCCGCCTCGGCCGCCCGCGGCTCGGTCTCGTCGCCCCGGGGGGAGCCCGGGGCGCCTATTCCGCCACGACGACCTGGTCGCGGCCAGCCACTTTGGCGCGGTAGAGGGCCGCGTCGGCCGCGCGGATCACGGCCTCGGCGGTGGCCCCATGGTCCGGGAAGACGGCCGCCCCCAGCGAGATGGTGAGCGGCCCGATGGCCCTCCCCTCGTACGAGATGTGATGGCGCTTGGCGGCCTCCCGGAGCTGCTCCGCCCGCCTCCGGGTATTGTCCATGGAGGCCTCCGGCAGGATCAGCACGAACTCCTCGCCGCCGTAGCGGCACGCCACGTCCACCGCGCGCACCCTGGACTGGAGCAGGGCGCCCACCTCGCGCAGCACGGCGTCCCCGGCATCGTGCCCGAAGGTATCGTTCACCTGTTTGAAGTGATCGATGTCCAGCATGATCACCCCCACGGGCCGGAGCTTCCGCTCCCCCCAGCGCACCTCCCGCTCCAGCATCTCCTCCATGTAGCGGCGGTTGAAGAGGTTCGTGAGGGGGTCCCGGATGGACTGGATGCGGAGCGTCTCCCGCAGCCTGACGTTGGCCAGGGACAGGGCCAGCTGTCGGGCCACCGCGTCGGCCAGGCGCTGCCTGGCCGGGGTGAGGCCGGCGGCGCCTGGCGGCCGCTCCGCCGCGCTGGCCAGGTGCAGCACGCCCAGGGCCTCCCCGTGGGCCACCAACGGGAGGCACAGGTAGGCGGCGGGCGGGGGCGTGGGCAGGTGCTTGCACAGCAGACCGGAGCCGGTGTCCTCCACCAGGTGGGCGCGGCCGCGCCGCAGGGCCCAGCACTCGTCCGGGGCGAACACCTCCCGTTCCCCGGCCGGGGACCTGCCCCACACCGCCGCCACCTCCAGGATCTTGCGCGGCGCGTTGAGGATGAAGACGATCCCGGCGTCCCCCCCGAAGATCTGGCCCGCCAGCTCGTCCACGACGCTGTAGGCCTCCTCCATGCTCTGGCACGCCTGCAGCATCTCGGCCATCTGGTTCAGCAGTTCCACCTCGCGCGTCCGCTCGGCCACGAGCTGCTTCACCTGTTCGGCCAGCGCCTCCCGGGCCCGAAGCTCGGTGCCCACCATGGTCTCCAGGCGTTGGGCCATCTCGTTGAAGGCCTGGGCCATGGCCCCGATCTCGTCCCCGCCGCGGAGCGCCGCGCGGGCGTTCAGGTCGCCCGCGCTCAGGCGCTCCGCCGCGCCCGCCAGCACCTTGACCCGCCGCAGGATCACCAGATCGCCGATGATCCACGCCGCCACCATCGCCAGCAGCCCCCCCAGGGCCAGCCCCCACAGGCTCCGGGTGAAGATCCGGTTGGCGCCGGCCAGGGCCGTTTTCTTGGGGATGCCGATGCTCACGTGGATGGCCTTGGGCGTGCCCCGCAGCGCGGTGAAGGCGTACAGGCGCGTGATGCCGTCCGCCCCGGCCACCTCGGCCACCCCCTCGGTCTGCGCCTGCATGGTGAGGAGGAGGAGCTCGTCGGGGAGCACCTTCCCGACCCATTGCTGCGGGTCGGGATGGCGGGCCAGGATCGTGCCCCGGCGATCCGTCACCGCCAGCGCGGCCCCTCCGGGCAACTGCCCTTCGGTGGCGAGCTGATTGAGCCAGGTGAGATCCAGGGCGGCGAACACGACGGCCTGGACCTGGTCCGTGGCGCTGAGGACGGGATAGGCGCAGACCAGCAGGGCCTTCCCGGTGATGCTGCCCACCTGGTAGTCGCCCACCGTGAAGTCGCGGGTCTGCGCCGCGCGCTCCACCCACGACCGGTCCGTGGTGGTGAGCCGTTGCGCCGAGGGCACCGCGCTGCAGTACACGTTGCCCTCCAGGTCCGCGGCACCCAGGTTGACGTAGGAACGGTTGTGGCTCAACAGGTCGGCCACCAGCGCATTGCAGGCGGCCGGATCGCGCCCGCGCACTTCACGGAGGTGCGCCACCATGAGGAGCAATTGGCGCGCCCCTTCGATGACCTGTTCCTGGTTGCTGGCGGCGAGCCGGGCGAGCCGCAGGGCGTCCGCTTGCACGGCGGCGGCCGTCTCCCGCCGCTGCACCGATGCGGAGTAGAGCATCAGCCCCAGCGCCGGGATCAGGGCGATGAGGACGAGCAGCAGCAGGCGGAAGCGCAGGCTGGAAAAGAACGAATGACTCATGGCCCTACGTCTGCGGGCGATGGCGTTGCCCGCGATGCCGCGCCGCCGGGCGGCCGGCCGGCCCCAGGCGGGCGGCCCTCCGGGGGGCCTCCGCGGATGCGTCCCGCCGCGCTATCCCCTGCCCTCCAGGGCGGCCAGGCGTTGCCGCAGCGCCCGATCTTGCTCCCAGCGTTCCGTCACGTCGCGCAGGATGGCCGCCGCGCCCAGCACCTCGCCCGCCGCATCGCGCGGCAGGAGGATGCTGAACTCCACGGAGATGCGCCGGCCGTCCTTCCGCAGGGCCGGCACCCTGAGCAGCTCCCCCCGCCCGTACCGGGTGGTGCCTGTGGCCATCACGGCGCGGTAGCCCTCCCAGTGGCGCGCCCGCTGCTTCTCCGGGATGATGAGGTCCAGGGTTTGCCCCAGGGCCTCCTCGGCGCGCCAGCCGAACACGGCCTCGGCCCCCGCGTTCCAGAGCCGGATCGTGCCCTCGCGGTCCGAGAAGATGATGGCGTCCGGCGCCTCCTCCACGATCCGCCGGGACAGCCACTCGGTCGTAAGCGTCTGCCTCTCAGGCATGTCGGGACCCTCCGGAAGGCCGGCGCCGCCCGCCGCCGCGCGCGAGGGCCCTCTGGACGTGGCGTTGCAGCAACGCGGCGCTGTTCCGCTCGGTATCCCGGGCGGCGAAGACCAGCGTGACCATGCCCCCGCGCGCCTTGTCCACCAGGAGGCGGAGCAGGGGCGCCTTCTCGGGCGCCCGCAGCTCGGCCGCGTACCGCTTCTGGAACTCCGGCCAGCGCGAGGGGTCGTGACCGTACCATTGGCGCAGCGCCGGGCTGGGCGCCAGGTCCTTCAGCCAGCCGGTCAGGCGGGCGGCCTCCTTGCTGACGCCGCGGGCCCAGAGCCGCTCCACCAGGAAGCGCGCGCCGTCGTCTGCGCTGGCCGGCTCGTAGATCCGCTTCAGCTTGACCATCGGCTTCGGACCGGCGGGACCGGTCCGCAGGCTTTTTCCCGCCCTAAATTTAATAAGATATACGCTGTACCCCGCCCCGCGTCAATCCCCCAATTTCCTCAATTTTTAGTATCTTTCAAGATACAGAGAGAGCCTCTTGGGTTGAAGTGGCCCCCGGCGGGGCGGGCGGAAGGGGGGTGGTGTTTGACACCGCATCCCGCCCTCGGCTAGAATACGTACGTACGTACACCGGAGGAGGGCCATGGCGGTCAAGCGACTGAACGTCGAGATCCCCTGGGAGCAATATGAGGTGCTGCGCCGGGAAGCGGCCGTGAGGCGAACAACGCTCTCCGGTGTCCTCCGCGATCTCATCGCCGGCCTGAAGGAAGGTCCGGCGAGACGGCGAGGCCGAACCGCTCGAACGGATCCGTTTCTCTCTCGGCGGGGATCGTTCGAGGGGCCGCCGGACCTGGCCGAAAGGCACGATGAGTACCTCTACGGGAAACGGCGCTGACCGGCATGGTTTTCGTGGATACCAGCGCCTTCCTGGCCATCGAGAATCATCGAGACGCTCACCATGACGCAGGGCTGGCCCTGCGGAAGCGTGTCGTGGAGGCCGGCGGGCTCCTGATCACGTCCGATTACGTCCTGGATGAGAGCTCTACGATCATCCGTCATCGCGCAGGGCATAGGATTGCGGTCGATTTCGGCGAGGCGGTCCGCATCAGCCGCAGCGTCCGAATCGAGTACGTGACGTTAGAGGTGATCGAGCAGGGGTGGACCATCTTCAAGCGGTTTGCGGACACAGACTTCAGCTTTACGGACTGCACGAGTTTCGCGCTGATGCGAAAGCTCGGGCTCCGCGAGGCCCTCGCCTTCGACGGGCACTTCGCCCAGGCCGGTTTCCTGGAGCTGCGCCCCTGATCGGCCAAGGCGAACGGCTTGGAGGCGGCCGGTGGGACCCGCGCCCGCGGGGGAATGGGACCGCGGAGGTCGGGCTGGAAGAGGGGAGATGAACTGGGCCATCAAACGAAAACGTCACCCTCGCGGGCCCAGGGGTTGCTGTCGGCCAGCGGCCGGAGGATCCGCGGATTCCTGAGGGCTCGATGCGTGGCGAGAGCGGCGATGACGCTATCGGGAGCGTCACCTTCCGAGTTGGCCGCGATGGCCGCACGGATTCCTGGTGCCAATCGGGTGAGCCCTCTGTGCCGCTCGAGCGCCGTCAGGATTTCGGTCCGGGCCTGGGAATGTTTCTTCTTTTTCCCCTTGTACCGGTAGGGGGGCCGCCGTTTTCCCAGCGCCCTCAGGGTTGACGCCGGGCAGATTTCCAGAAGCCAAGGCTTCTCCGCCAGGGGAGCCTGCATGGGAAGCACGCACGCGGCATTTTCGCGGACGAGAGGTGCCAGCAGATCGCGGATCCCGAAGTAGGTCTGCTTGTAGATGCGGAGGTTGTAGGGAGAAAAGGGCGTGCGGCTCTCCTGGTCTGTTTCGCGCCTCACCTCGTGGGGACCGGCGGCTTTCCGGCAGGACTCGCGGAAGATCTCCGGGCTGCCGTAGCGAGACGGAAAGCCCCGGATGAAATCTTCCCAGCTTTCGTCCGCGACGAGATGGCCGGGAATGCCGAAGGGGAAATCGAAGCCGAAGGCGCCGGCCCCCCGTCCTCGAACGAATTCGCGGAGCGCCTCAAAGCACCCGGCGCGGTCTCTTCGCGATCCCGGCAGGTTTTCCGCCCGGAAACACTCCTCGATGCGGAAGCCGTTGCTCTCTGCGGTTCCGGAGGCGATCCAGATCTTCCGGCCCGCTTCCTCGGCCCCACTGAAGTCCACGCCGTAAATCCGCCGCAGCCGGCCCACTCCCTTTGGTGAACGCATTTCTGGTTGCCCCCGAGAGAACGCCGTACCCTTCCCGGCCGGAGGATCGATCAGGCCAAGGGGCCGACGGCGGCCTCCACGGCGGCGAGCAGGGCCCCTTCGTTCAGGAGGCGGCGGATGGCCTCCAGGTCGGCCGTCATGGCGCGGTCGGTGGTGAGGGGGGGCACGTGCCGGCGGATCAGGCGCCGGGCGGCCTCCACGCCCCGGCCCGAGGGCAGGGGCTCCAGGAAGTCCAGCCCCTGGCAGGCGCAGAGCAGCTCGATGGCCAGGATGTCGCGCACGTGGTCGCACAGCAGCAGGGCCTTGCGCGCCGCCTCGGCCGACATGCTCACGTGGTCTTCCTTGCCCCCCGAGGTCGGGATCGAGTCCACGCCGGCGGGGACGGCCAGGCGCTTGTTCTCCGAGGCCAGGGCCGCGGCGGTGACCTGCGCGATCATCAGCCCCGAGTGGAGCCCCGACTCCCGGGTGAGGAACGGGGGGAGGTCGCTGAGCTTGGGGTTCACCAGGTAGTCGATGCGCCGCTCGGCGATGGCCCCCAGCTCGGCCAGGCCCATGCCCAGCACGTCCAGGGCCAGGGCGATGGGCTGGCCGTGGAAGTTGCCGGCGCTCACCACCTCGCCGTCCTCGAAGACCAGGGGGTTGTCGGTGGCGGCGTTGGCCTCCACCGCCAAGGCGCGGCGGGCGAAGGCCAGGGCATCGCGGCTGGCCCCGTGCACCTGCGGCATGCAGCGCAGGCTGTACTGGTCCTGCACCTTGGGGCAGTCCCGGTGGGATTCGCGGATCTGGCTGCCCTCCAGCAGGCGCAGCAGGTTGGCGGCGCAGGCGCCGTGGCCCGGGTGGGGGCGCACGCGGTGTACGCGGGGATCGAAGGCGGCCGGGGTGCCGCGCAGCGCGTCCAGGGACATGGCGCCGGCCACGTCCGCGATGCGCGCCAGGCGTTCGGCCCGCAGGAGGGCCAGCGCCCCCAGCGCGGCCGAGAAGCAGGTGCCGTTCACCAGCGCCAGGCCCTCCTTGGCCTGGAGCGTGAGGGGGGTGAGGCCGGCCGCGGCCAGCGCCCGGCCGCCGGGCAGGCGGGCGCCGTCCACCACGGCCTCGCCCTCGCCCACCAGGACCAGGGCCAGGTGGGCCAGCGGGGCCAGGTCGCCGCTGGCGCCCACGGACCCCTTCTCCGGGATCACCGGGTGGAGGCGGCGGTTCAGCAGCTCCAGCAGGGCGGCCACCACGATTGGGCGCACGCCGGAGAAGCCCTTGGCCAGCACGTTGGCCCGCAGCAGGATGGTGGCCCGCGTCGCCTCGGGCCCCGCGGGGGCGCCCACGCCGAAGGCGTGGCTGCGCAGGAGGTTGAGCTGCAGCGCCTGCACCTGGGCGGGCTCGATGGTCACGTCGCTCAGGCTGCCGAAGCCGGTGTTGACGCCGTAGAGGGGGCGCCCGGCCCCCATGCGCGCCTCCAGCGCCGCGCGGGAGGCGGCCATCTTCTCCCGCGCGCCCTCGGCGAGGCGCACGGCGGCGCCGCGCGCCGCCACGGCCTCCAGCGCCTCCAGCGTCAGGCTGTCCCCGTCGATCACCACCTCGTCCATCGCGCCTTCACCAGCCATCGCCAGTCCTCTCAGGCCGCAGGCAAACGGGGGAGCCGCGCGGCGCGCGGCGCCGCGCCCCGGCTATCGTACGCGCCGGCGCCCGGCGGTGTAAAGCGCGCTGCGGGGGGAGGCTCAGGGGGTGCCGGCGAGGCGGTGGGGGTTGTCCACCAGCATGGTGAGCAGATCGTCCTCGCCCATGCCCGCGGCCGTGAGCTGCCGGAAGAAGTCGCGGAGGCCCTCGGTCACCGTGGGGTTGTGGGGCTGTCCCAGGTCCGTGGAGAGGATCACGTGCCGGGGGCCCGCCTCGCGGATGGACTCCACGTAGCGCTCCAGGGGGATCCGGTCCATGGTCAGGTTGCTGTAGCAGTGCTCCAGGTACACGCCGTCGCGCTCGGCCAGGGCGGCCTGCTGGCGCACGCTCAGGTTGCTGGCGCCGTAGAACGGGTGCGTGATGACGATGCGGCGGATGCCCTTCTCGTGGGCGGCGGCCACCAGGGCCTGCACCTCGGGGGCGCTCAGGTGGCCGGTGGCCAGCAGCAGGTCGTGGGCGCGGATCAGGTCCAGGATCTCGTGCACGGCGGGCGCCAGGCCGCCCCCCGGCCCGCCCGGCCCCCACACCGTGATCCCGGCCCCCGGCGGGAAGACCTGGCAGTAGCGCTCGTCCACGCCCCAGGACGGCACCAGGTCCCGCCGCCCGTTGTGCGCCAAATGGCTCTCGGCGTGGACGGTGGGCATCCACACCATGAAGCGCTCCGGGTCCGGCGCGCGGTTCCGGGCGGCCCCCTTGTTGGCGCTGAGGGCGGCGCGGATGGCGTGCGGGTTCAGCCCGCCCACCGCGTAGTTGAGGACGATGCCCCCCAGCACCGTCACCGGGCGGTGGGCGCGGGCCTCGGCGGCCAGGCCGGTGGTGGGGATGAAGTGGTTCTTGAGGATGCAGCCGAAGCCCGAGGCCTCGGCCTCCTCGGCGATCTCCCGGGCGCTGTAGCGGCGCGCCAGGATCTCGGGCCCCACGTGCACGTGGAAATCCATGGGCGGGCGGCCCCCGCGCATGGGCAGCCGTTCCATGCCCTCCCGCGCCGCCGTCACGGTGCCGCCTCCGCCCGCCGGCCCCCCAGGTAGAGCCGCCGCACCTCCGGGTCCGCCAGGATTTCGCGGCCGGCCCCCGCCAGCCGCAGGCGCCCCAGCTCGAACACCAGGGCCTGGTCCGAGATCTCCAGCCCGCTCCGCGCGTTCTGCTCCACCATCAGCACCGTCGTCCCCTCCGCCGCCAGGCGGCGCACCTCGGCGAAGACCTGCATCATGGGGCCGGGGGCCAGCCCCAGGGAGGGCTCGTCCAGCAGCAGGAGGGCCGGCCGCAGCAGCAGGGCCATGGCCATCTCCAGGATCTGCTGCTCGCCGCCGCTCAGATTCCCCGCCAGGACCCGCCGCCTCCGCTGCAGGACGGGGAACCGGGCCTCCGCGGCCGCCAGGTCCTCCGCCACGCGGGCGTCCCGCCGGGTGTAGGCCCCCATCTCCAGGTTCTCGCGCACGGTCATGAGGGGGAAGTTGCAGCGCCCCTGCGGCACGAGGCTGATGCCCCGCGCCAGCACGGCGCCGGGGGCGCAGGCGGCGATGTCCTCCCCCCGGAAGCGGATGGTGCCCCGGCGCCAGCCCACCAGCCCGGCCAGCGCCCGCAGGAACGTGCTCTTCCCCGCGCCGTTGGGGCCGATGGCGCAGGTGATCGTGCCCGGGCGGATGGTGGCGGAGACGCCATGGAGCACCTGCAGGCCGCCGTAGCCGGCCTCCAGGGCGTGCACCTCCAGCAGCGGCGCGGCGGTCATCGCCCGAAGTAGGCGGCCAGCACCCGCTCGTCCGCCTGGACGGACGCGGGGGGGCCCGCGGCGATCAGCTCGCCGGAGTCCAGGACGAAGACGCGCCGGCAGAGGTCCATCACGACCTCCAGGTTGTGCTCGACGATGAGGAGCGTCGTCCCGGCGGCGTTCAGGGCGCGCAGGAAGCCCTTGAGGGTCTCGATGAGCGTGGGGTTCACGCCGGCCACGGGTTCGTCCAGCAGCACCAGCTCGGGCCGGGGCATGAGCGCCATGGCGATGCCCAGGAGCTTCTGCTGCCCGTAGGAGAGCGTGCCGGCGGGCGTGGCCGCGGTGCCGGCGATGCCCAGGGCCTCCAGGAGTTCCCGGGCGCGCTCGTCCAGCGCCCGGTCCAGCCGCCGCGACCGCGCGGTGGGGATCACGCCCGTGGCCAGCGTCGCCCCCTGGGCCTCCTGCCCGGCGGCCCGCAGGTTCTCCAGGGCGCTGAGGGCGGGGAACACCCGGGCCTGCTGGAAGATGCGGCGGAGCCCGCGGCGCGCGATGGCGTGGGCCGGGCGCCCGGTGATGTCCTCCCCGCGGTAGCGCACCTCCCCGGCATCCGGCGCCAGATAGCCGGTGACGCAGTCGAAGAGGGTCGTCTTGCCGGAGCCGTTGGGGCCGATGAGCCCCGCGATCTCGCCGCGCCCCACGGCCAGGGAGACGCCCTGGAGCGCGGGCACGCCCAGGAACCGCACGGTCATCCCCCGCACCTCCAGCAGGGCCTCCGCCCCCGCGCCCTCCGCCACGGCGGGGCTCATGCGGGCTCCGGCCGCGGCGCCCGCGCCGCGCGCCGCGCCCGCACCCATCCCGCCAGCCCGCCCGGCGCCACGCTCACGGCGGCCAGGAGGGCGATGCCGTAGAGGAACGCGCGCAGCTCGGGGTGGATGCGGAGCAGCTCGGGGACCACGTTGAAGATGGCGGCGCCCGCCACCACGCCCCACAGGGTCCCGGCCCCGCCCAGGACCACCATGATGAGGAGGTTCTCCATATAGTAAAAGTCGAACAGCGAGGGATCGATGAAGCTGATGTAGTGGGCGTAGCAGCTCCCCGCCACGCCCCCCAGGAGGCCCGAGAGGGCGAAGGCCAGCAGCTTCACGCGGTCCGTGGCGATGCCCAGGGCGCGGGCCAGCACCTCGTCCTCCCGCACGGCGAGGATGGCCCGCCCCAGGCGGGAACGGACCAGGGCCGCGAAGGCCAGGAGCGCCGCCACCACCACGGCCAGCATGAGCTCGTACCAGCCGGCCTTGCCCGCGATGCGGACGGGGCCGATGGCGGGCACGCGCAGCGCGGGCGGAGGGATGCCCGGCAGGCCCATGGGCCCGCGGGTGAGGTCCGTCCAGTTCGTGGCGGCGAGCTGGGCCAGCAGCGTGAAGCTCAGCGTGACGATCACGAAGCTGTGCCGCGAGAGGCGGAGCGACGGCACGCCCACGGCCGCGGCGAAGAGGAGCCCCGCCGCCGCCGCGGCCGCCAGGGCCGGCCAGAAGGGCCAGCCCAGGCGCAGGGCCAGGAGGGCCGAGGTGTACGCGCCGATGCCGAAGAAGGCCGGCGGGGCCAGGGAGAGGAGCCCGGCGTAGCCCAGGATGAGGTTGAGGCTCAGGGCGAGGACCACGTAGATCTGGGTCATCACCAGGATGTGCAGCAGGTAGTTGGAGCGGGCCACCAGCGGGAGCAGCGCGGCCGCCGCCGCGGCCGCCGCCGGCAGGAGGGCCCGCCGCGCGGGGCCGATCACACCCGCACCCGCCGGCCGAAGAGCCCCTGGGGCCGAACCAGCAGGACCAGGATCATCAGCGTGAAGCCGAAGGCGTCCTTGGCCGTGGTGGAGACGTAGCCCCCGGCCAGGCTCTCCCCCACGCCCAGGAGGGCCGCGGCGGCCATGGCGCCCGGCACGTTGCCCAGCCCCCCCATGATCACCACGGCGAAGCTCTTGAACACGGCCATGGTGCCGATGCCCGGGAAGATGTCGTAGAGGGGGGCCACCACCGCGCCGGCCAGGCCGCAGAGGCCCCCGCCCAGGGCCACGGCCCGCGCGGCCACACGCCCCACGTCGATACCCACCATGGCGCAGGCGTCCTTGCTCTGGGCGGCGGCCCGCATGGCCTTGCCGGCCCGGGTGCGCCGGATGAAGAGGTGGAGGGCGGCGAAGGCGAGGAGGGCGGCGCCCAGGGCCAGCAGCCGCTGGCCCGTCACCACCACATCGCCCAGGCGCACCACCACGTCCTCCAGCGGGGGGTTCGCCTGCCGGGGGGTGGCCGTGAAGGCAACCCGGGCGCCGTTCTGCAGGATGATGGAGGCGGCCAGGGTGGCCAGCACGGTGGATTCGAAGGGCCGGCGCAGGTGGGGCACCATGGTTGCGCGGGCCAGCAGGTGGCCCACGCCGGCCAGGGCCAGGACCGTCAGCAGCAGGGCCGGGCCGTAGGGCAGGTGGGCCCAGGCGAAGAGCAGGTAGAGGGCGAAGGCGCCCAGCATGTACAGCTCCCCGTGGGCGAAGTTGATCACCTCGAGGATCCCGTACACCAGCGTGAGCCCCACCGCCACCAGGGCGTAGAGGGCCCCCTGCACCAGCCCGTTGACGATGTGCTGCGCCAGCATGGGTGGCGGCCCTGGCTCCTGAGTTCCGGCGTGAGAGACCGTGTTTGGCGACGGGGGCTGCGCCCGGATCCCATCCTCGGCGCTGCGCAGGCCCGACATTCCATCGAGGCCTTCCCCCGCAAGCGGGGGCCCCGGCATATCGGATGGACCCGCTGCTCGCGCCTGCGGGTGGGACCCGGGCGCAGCCCCCTTGGTGCCTGGAGAGAAGAAGGCTCAGGAAACGCGAACGGCGGGCCGGTGGGGGCCCGCCGTCTGTAATCCCCGCGCCTCCGCGCCCTAGCAGGTTACTGAAAAGCCCGTCCTTCCGCAGGCCGCTCAAAAAGGTCCAGATGCAAGGCGGCGTGCGAGGCGCCGACCGAGGCGTACGCCGGGTACGCCGCAGGGAGTGCGCGAGCGCGCCAACGCCGCAGATGGGCCTTTTTCAGCGGCCTGCTAGGTGCCCGGGAGCTCGACGACTTCGAGCTTCCCTCCCTTGATCTCCATGAGCAGGGCCCGGTTGTGGGCCTGGTGGTGGTCGTCGAACTGGATGGCGCCCAGGATGGACTCCACCCGCACCTTCTCCAGCGCGTCCCGCACCGCCTCCGCCTTGGTGCCCCCGGCCGCCCGGAGCCCCTCGGCCAGGACGTGGATCCCCTCGTACATTTCGAAGGCCACGTAGTGGGGCTCCTGCCCGTACTTCTTGCCGAACCGCTCCACGAAGGCCTTGTTCTTCGGGGCGTCGTACCCGGCGTAGTAGGGGTAGATGGTGGAGGAGCCGTTGAAGGTCCCCCCCGCCACCAGCTCCTTCACCAGCCCCGAGACCAGGGCCGGCCGCCCCGTGAGGGGGATGGTGAGGCCGAGCTGGCGGTACTGCCGCATGAAGTTCTGCAGCTCCTGGTCCAGCATGAAGAGGAGCAGCGCATCGGGCTTCGCCCCCTTGGCCTTGGTGAGGAACGTCACGAAGTCGCTCTCGCCCTTCTTGAAGTAGTCCACCGACTGCGTCTTCACGCCCTTGGGTTCCAGGTCCCCGCGCATGGCCTCCACGCCGCCGCGCCCGTAGTCCGTATCCTCGGCCAGGTAGGCCACCGTGCGGTAGGACTTGCTGGCCAGCAGCCAGCGCGCCATGGACGAGGCCAGGGCGGCGTCCTGCGGGTTGGTGCGGAAGACCCAGCGGTTGCCCGCCGCGCCCGCCTTCTCCGTGATCCCGGGATGAGTGGAGATGGTGACCAGCAGCGGCACGCCGCTGCGTTCCACGATGGGCATCATGGCCAGGGTGGCCGAGCTGCAGATATCCCCCATGAGGACCGTCACCTGATCCCGGGACAGCATTTTCTCCGTGGCGGCCACCGCCTCGGAGGGATTGCACTTGGAATCCTCCATGCGCATGGCCAGCCGCCGCCCCAGCACCCCGCCCCGGGCGTTCACCTCCTCGACGCCCATCTCGGCGCCCCACTTCATGTGCTGGCCGAGGAACTGGACCGGGCCGGTGATGGGGCCGGGGAAGCCGATGGTGATCTCCTGGGCGGCGGCGGCGCCCGGCGCCGCCAGGGCGAGGGTGCCGAGCAGTCCCAGACAGGTCCAACGTGGCATGGCGGTCTCCTTTCCCCGGAGTAGCCGCGCCGGGGCCGCGGGAACGGGGCGGTAGTATCGCTTGGAGGGGCGGGCGATGTCAACGGAGCCTGTAGGGGCTGTAGGGGCGGGGAGTTGGCATCCGTGCCGGGGGCCCGGCAGGGGCACGGCGGGGCCGTTGCGCCCCGAGGGGTCTCGGGCTATACTACGTCATTCCTCCCGCCATGTTACGAGGAGGGCCCATGGCGCCCCTCGCCACCTACAAGCACGCGTTCAACGAGAAGGTCCTACCCTTCGTCAGCAAGCCATCCCGCTACATCAGCGGGGAGTGGAACACGCTGCGCAAGGACCTGGCGCGCGCACGCCTGAAGGCGGCCCTGGCCTTCCCGGACGCGTACGAGATCGGCATGTCCCACCTGGGGCTGAAGCTCCTCTACCAGCTCCTGAACCGGGTGGAGGACATCGCGGCGGAGCGCGTCTACGCCCCCTGGACGGACGCCGAGGACCTGATGCGGCGCCACGCCATCCCGCTGTGCAGCCACGAATCGGGCCTGCCGCTCTCCGCCTTCGACCTGGTCGGCTTCACCCTCCAGTACGAGCTGTGCTACCCCACGCTCCTGCACATGCTGGCCCTGGGCGGCGTGCCGCTCCGCAGCGCCGCGCGGCATGATGCCCACCCCCTGGTCGTCGCCGGCGGCCCCTGCGCCTACAACCCGGAGCCCCTCGCCGACTTCGTGGACGCCTTCCTGATCGGGGACGGCGAGGAGGCCACGCTGGAGATGTGCCGCGCCTGGCTGGACTGGCGGGCGGCCGGCGGCGGGCGCGCGAAGCTCCTGGAGGCGTTGAGGGCGATCCCGGGCGTGTACGTGCCGCTGCTGCACCGGCCCGGCGAGGTGGTGCGCAAGCGCACGGCCCTGCGGCTGGACGTGGCGGACTACGGCCGGCTGCCCGTGCCCTTCATGGAGATCGTGCACGACCGGGCCAACATCGAGGTGATGCGCGGCTGCACGCAGGGCTGCCGGTTCTGCCAGGCCGGCTACCTGTACCGGCCGCTCCGCGAGCACGGGGCGGACGCCATCCGGCGCATGACCCGCCGCGCCATCGAGGGCACCGGGTACGAGGAGGTCTCCCTCTCCTCCCTCAGCATCGCGGACCTCTCGTGCCTGAGGGACCTGGTGCCGCCCCTCATGGCCGAGCTGGTGCCGGACAAGACGTCCCTCTCGCTCCCCTCGCTGCGGGTGGAGGCCCTGAACCGCAACCGGGAGATCGCCGAAGAGATCGGCAAGGTCCGCAGGACCGGCTTCACCATCGCCCCCGAGGCCGGCAGCGCCCGCCTGCGCAAGGTGATCAACAAGGAGGGCTTCGACGAGGAGCACATCCTCACGGCCGCGCGCAACGCCGCCCGGGCCGGCTGGGAATCGGTGAAGTTCTACTTCATGATCGGCCTGCCCACGGAGACCCAGCAGGACCTGGAGGAGTTGGTGCGCGTGGCCCGGGAGGCGCATCGGGTCGCCAACGGCGAGTCGCGCCGGGGCTTCGGGGTGACCGTCAGCGCCTCGTCCTTCGTGCCCAAGCCCCACACCCCCTTCCAGTGGTTCCCCCAGGAGCCGATGGCGGTCCTGAAGGAGAAGCAGCAGTTCCTCCGGGCCAGGCTGCGCGAGGCCCGGATCGACTTCAAGTGGCACCACGTGGAATCGTCCTTCCTGGAGGGGCTGGTCTCGCTGGGCGGGCGCGAGGTGGGGGCCGTGGTGGAACGGGCCGAGGCCCTGGGCTGCCGGTTCGACGGGTGGACCGAGCACATGAAGTTCGACGTGTGGATGCAGGCCTGCGCCGGGGCGGGCGTGGACGCGCAGCGGATCGTCAACCGCCCGCGCCACATCGAGGAACCGCTGCCCTGGGACCACATCGACTGCGGCGTCTCCAAGAAGTTCCTCCAGCGCGAGTACCGGAAGGCCCTCCAGGTGAAGGGCACGCCGGACTGCCACGTGGGCCCGTGCAGCAACTGCGGCGAGGTGTGCGTGCCCGACTGGCGCACCTGGGCCGAGAAG
>DASPOZ010000338.1:0-2461 GCA_035625755.1 Candidatus Sulfotelmatobacter sp. | reverse complement strand
CTGCCGGACGCCATCGCCACCTCGGACGTCCTCGAAGACCGCCTGCGCATCTTCCGCGAGCAGTTCGGCGTCGCCACCGGGACCGACAACGCCGCCGTCGCCGCCAAGGCGGACCTGGTGCTGCTGGCCGTGAAGCCGCAGGTGATGGGGCAGGTCCTCCAGGGCCTGGCCCCGGCCGTGGATCGGCAGCTCCTGATCTCCATCGCCGCCGGCATCCCCACCTACGCCATCGAGACCCGCTTTCCCCACCCCGTGCGCGTGGTGCGGGTGATGCCCAATACCCCGGCCCTCGTCCTGGAGGGGGCCAGCGCCCTGTGCGCGGGGGCCCACGCCACCGCCGAGGACCTGGGCGCGGCCCGGGCCCTCTTCGAGGCCGTGGGGCGCGCCGTGGTGCTGGATGAAACCGCCATGGACGCGGTCACGGGCCTCAGCGGCAGCGGGCCGGCGTACGCCTTCGTGATCATCGAGGCCCTGGCCGACGCCGGGGTGCGGGTGGGCCTGAGCCGCGACGTGGCCCAACTCCTGGCGGCGCAGACGGTGCTGGGGAGCGCCCGCATGGTCTTGGAGACCGGGAAGCACCCGGCCGCCCTGAAGGACATGGTGACCTCGCCCGGCGGCACCACCATCGCCGGCCTGCACGCCCTGGAGGGCCGGGCCCTGCGGGCCGCCCTGCTGGACGCCGTGGAGGCCGCCACCGCCCGTTCCCGCGAGCTGGGGCGGAAGAAGTAGCGGCCCATGTTCCTCATCGGCGACCTGACCGACGCGATCCGGTTCGTGCTGGGCCAGCTCGTGTACCTGTACACGCTGGTGGTCATCGGGGCCGTGGTGGTCTCGTGGGTGGAGGCGAACCCCTGGAACCCCATCGTGCGGTTCCTGCGGGCGGCCACGGACCCGGTCTTCCGCCGGATCCGGCGCTGGCTCCCCTTCGCAGTCATCGGCGGGTTCGACCTCTCGCCCCTCATCCTCCTCATCGGGCTCAACGTCGCCCACCGCTTCGTGGACCGGCTCCTCTTGCGCATGAGCATGGGGTTCTGACGATGCAGCTCACCCCCCTCGAGATCACGCAGCGCGAGTTCCGCAAGGTCCTCCGGGGCTACGACCCCGAGGAGGTCCGCCACTTCATCGAAAGCGTGGCGGACGACGTGGGGACCCTGCTCAAGGACAACACCGCCCGCGAGGAGCGCATCGCCGAGCTGGAGGAGCGCGTGCGGGCGCTCGAGTCCCAGGAGGAGTCCCTGCGGAACACGCTGGTGACCGCCCAGCGGATGACGGAGGAGATCAAGGCCAACGCCAAGCGCGAGGCGGACCTCATCATCCGCGAGGCCGAGGGAAAGGCCCAGCGCCTGGCGGCCGAGGCCCAGGGCCGCGTGGCCGAGGCGCAGCGGGAGCTGCTGGAGCTCCAGCGCCAGCGGGACCTGTTCGCGGCCACGCTGCGCTCACACATCCAGACCCATCTCGAACTCCTCCAACGCGGCCCCCGCCGCGACCCCAAGGAACCCCCGCCCGCGTCCGGCTGATGCCCCTCCTGGCCGAGCGGGGCGGGGACGTGTGGCTGGCCGTCCACCTCCAGCCCCGCGCCGCCCGCACCGAGCTGGCCGGCCTCCACGGCGACGCCCTCAAGGTGCGCGTGGCCGCCCCGCCCGCCGAGGGGGCGGCCAACGGGGCCCTCTGCGCCTTCCTGGCCGCGCACCTCGGCCTCCCTCCCTCCCGCGTCCGCATCCAGCGGGGCGCGACCTCCCGCGCCAAGGTGGTGTGCCTGCAGGGCGTCCGCGCCGCCGAGGTCGCCGCCCGCCTGAACCTTCCCGCCCCATAGGCGCGGGGTTCCCCGTTCACGATTGTCGGTTCCCGGTCGGCACGGCCGGACCGGGGAAGGCGGCGAGTTGGGGGGGCGCTTCAGGACAGGAGGCGGTGGGCTGAACCCGTCCCGGCAACCGGGAACTGGGAACAGCGACCGGGAACGGGGATTACTTGCGGTCGCCGGGGGAGGCCTTGGTCCGGACGACCTCGAACTCGGCCAGGAACGGCACCTCCCGCGACCCCAGATAGAGAGAGCCGAGCTCGAGGATCAGCAGGCGCGAACTCTCCGGCATGGGCGGGAAATAGAGGAATCCGTCCCGCTCCGCACCCGAGGCCACGGTCAGGAAGCTGGAGAGGGTGGTGGCGTCCACCGAGCGGAGCCGCTGCTCCGCGTCCGGCATGTCGGCGAAGAGCTGGTAAAAATCCTGATAGTGCATCGGCCTGGTCCGCAGGCCCTCCTGGTCCGTGAGCGTGAACATGACGGGCTCGAGCTGCGCCGGTTGCCGCGACCGGTTCCGCACGCTCACCCGGAAGGCGATGGGAGGGGGTACACCCGCCGGCAGGTTCTTGAGCGGGTTCACGATGCCCGGGCGGTTCTGATAGAGCAGGTCCAGGTGCTCCGGCGAAAGGGGCTCCATGCTCACGGTCAGGCCCTGGTAGGACG
>DASPOZ010000337.1:0-2068 GCA_035625755.1 Candidatus Sulfotelmatobacter sp. | reverse complement strand
GACATGGCGCGGGCCGGCGCCGTGGATGCCGTCGTCTTCGCGCCCCTGAACAAGGAGGCGCTCCGCCTGGGGGGCAATCCGCACGCGGACGAGCATCGCCTGGTGGCCGAGTGGCTGGGAGAGACCCCGCACGGCGAGATCAACGCGGTGGGAAACCTCTTCACGACCCGCGTCACTTCGCACGTGCCGCTGAAGGACGTCCCCGCGCTCCTGCACCCGGACAAGATCGTGCGGGCGGTGGCGATGCTCCACACCACGCTGGTGCGGGCGGGCGTCGAGAACCCGGTGGTCGCCGTGGCGGCCCTCAATCCCCACGGAGGGGAGCACGGGTTGTGCGGCACCGAGGAGATCACGGTGATCGAGCCGGCGGTGGCCAGGGCGCGCGAGGCCGGCCTCCCGGTCGTGGGGCCGCACCCGGCCGACACCATCTTCGTGCGGGCCACGCGGGGGGAGTTTCACGGCGTGGTCACGATGTACCACGACCAGGGCCAGATCGCGACGAAGCTCCTGGGCTTCGATCGCGGCGTGACGATCATGGGCGGCCTCTCGCTGGTCATCACGACCCCCGCCCATGGGACGGCCTTCGAAATCGCCGGCAAAGGTGTCGCCAACCCTGGCGCCTTCCAGGCCGCCGTGCGCCTCGCCGCGCAACTGGCCGGCAGGATCCGGAAGTGACCGCCGTGCCCTCTGTAGCGCCGAGGGGCATGCGTCCGGTCAAGGTCGGCTCGTGCTCCCTGTGCCTGGTGGGCCTGCTCCTGATGGGAGGCGGTGCGTGGGCTGGGGAGGGGCGGTCCCAGCCCCTCACTTTGACCGCCGTCGGCGCGCCGCGGCAACTGCCCGAAAGAATCCTCGGTGCATCCGCGGAACCCCTCATCGAACACCTTATAGACGATCCCCGCAAGATCGCTGCCATCAAGCAGACCGCCCCGGCGGTGCTCCGCTTCCCGGGCGGATCTCAGGCCAACTACTACGACTGGCGGACGGGCCTGCTGTCGTTCCCGGCGCGGAGCAACAGTTCGGCCTACATGAAGTTCTGGGCGGCCATTGCCCCTAAGATCGCGCGGGGCTTCCCCAACGGCGTCAGGATGGAGGAGTACGCCCCGTTCGCCCGCGAGGTCGGGGCCGACGTCATCCTGGTGCCCAACCTCGAAACCTCCAGCGTCCAGGAGCAGACCGCTTGGTTCCAGCAGTTGGCCGCGGCGGGTGCTTTGCCCAAGCTCATCGAGCTGGGGAACGAATTCTATATCGCCATGGGGGGCGACCCGGCGGTCATGCGGCAGTGGCCCGACGCGCTTACCTCGATGGGGGTGATGCACCGCTACGAGAGCGCCCTGCGCCCGATCGTGGGCCCCGGGGCGAAGTTCGCGGTCCAGTCGGCCGCCAGCGCCTTTTGGGTTGATCCGCGCGCCCGCGGGCCCTTTCCGCGGCGCATGCTCCAATGGGATGCGGACCTCCAACCCGCCGACTGGTTCGAGGCCGTGACGGTCCACCTGTATCCCTTCCCGCGGATGCTGGCCCAACAGCCGGGCGGGGGGACGCCGGAGGGGCTGTTCCGGCTCCTGATGGGGCGGGGTGACGAGGGCGTCGATCGGGTCTTGATGGACGTTGCACGCCGGCTGCCGGGCAAGGAGATCTGGATCACGGAATGGAACGCGCGCGGCGGCGAGGCATGGGACCCCCAACGGCCGGACCTCGTGACGCCGGCGATCTCGGCCCACGTCGTGGCGAGGACGACGTTGGCCTTCCTGCGCCACCCGGCGGTCACCCGGGCGCTCTATTTCATGCTTCATCTGGGGGGCAGCAAGCCCTTCCTGGCGTACCTGCCGGACGGCGCGGGAGGGTTCCGGCCGCTGCCGGAAACCGTGATGGTGGAGTGGTTCGACCATGCGGCCAACGGCGGCGCCACCTTTCAGCGCCTGGTGGAGGCGGGGGCGGAGCCGCAGCGGTCCGGGCCCGGGTCGCCGGATCGTTACCGGGAGGTCGAAGGCGGGCTGTTCAAGGTGCAGGGCAGGGTGACGGTCATCCTGCAAAACCCCACCGGCATGGCCCGCCGTTACGATCCGACGCA
>DASPOZ010000336.1:0-4133 GCA_035625755.1 Candidatus Sulfotelmatobacter sp. | reverse complement strand
CTTCGTGGTTCGCACGCTGTCTCCTTCGCTGTTACTAAGTAATACCAGCCGCAAGCGGGCCGGTCAAGTGAACAAGGCCCTTCCACACGGCCCGGGCCCGGTGTCGCGGGTGTTCCGGCAACGGCAGCCAATGCCCCAAGGATTTCAATGGCGCCGCCCGCCCGCCATCACGTTTCACTATCCTCGGAAATTCCCGAAGTCCCGAAGCGGGATCGGCCGCCCCCGGAATGGACTGCTGGATGGAACGCCGGCTTGGTGCGAGGACCAGGCCGGGCGCCGGGGAGGTGGCGCCCAAGCTTGGCAGGACAGAGGCGGGGGGATTGGTCCTGCAAAAGCGGTTGACAACGGCGGAACCGCCTGAATAGGATGTGGGCCTTCGGCCGCCGGGCGCGGCGGGATTCGCCAGCGCAGCTCGCTGGCCAGGCTCCTCACCCACGGCCCACCGCTTCCGATCCATGTGCCCCGATGCCCCGCTGGCGGACTGACGTGGTGCCTGCGGTTGCCTCCGGCGCGAGACCATGGGCAGCCTCCTGATCAAGAACCTCGGCCAGATCGCCACGGGAAGCCTGGGGAGCCCCCGCCATCCCGGGTCCACCATCTACATCGAGGACGGCGTCATCCGGGCCGTGGGGGGCGGCCCGGCCTCTGCCGACATGGTGGTAGACGCACGCGGGCTCACCGCCATCCCCGGCCTCATCGATGGCCATGTCCATCCCCTCTTCGGCGAGTGGGCCCCTCCGCAGGAGACGGTGGCGTGGGTGCGGGCCTACCTGCACGGCGGCGTCACCAGCATGGTCTCGGCCGGCGAGGTGCACCTCCCCGGCCTGCCCCTCAACCCGCCGGACGCGAAGATCTTCAAGTACCTGGCGGTGGTGGCGCGGCGCTGCAACCTGGTGCGCCCCGCGGGCGTGAAGATGCTGGCCGGCACCCTGATGGTGGCGCCGGGCCTCGCCGAGGCGGACTTCGACGAGATCGCCGGCGAGGGGATCCGGCTGGTCAAGTTCATCTTCTACCCCTACGGCGAGACGGGCGACGAGGGGCAGCGCTACGTGCGCTGGTGCCGCGCCCGCGGCATCCGGGTGAAGATCCACTCGGGCGGGGTCTCGCGGTCCGGCGCCAGCCGCCCCGCCGGGTTCGCCGTGGTGCGGGACCTCGGCGTGGACATCGCGGGGCACGTCACCGGAGGCCCCATCCCCATGCCCGAGGCGGACATGGAACGGGTGGTGAACGAGACCGACTGCTACCTGGAGATCGCCAGCGCCGGCAACTACCGGATGACCGTGCGCCTCATCGAGATGGTGCGGCGCAAGAACGCCCTGCACCGGGTGACGCTGGGCACGGACACGCCCAGCGGCACGGGCATCCTGCCCCGCGGGATGCTGCGCAACATGAACTTCCTGGCCTCCGTGTGCGGCCTTACGCCCGAGGAGGCGGTGTGCGTGGCCACCGGGAATACGGCCGCCGCCCACGGGCTGGATCAGGGGCGCATCGAGCCCGGGCGCGCCGCGGACCTGGTGCTGATGGGCCGGATCACCGCCTCGGTGGCGAAGGACGGTCTGGACGCCCTGCGGCTGGGCGACCTGCCCGGCATCTCCATGGTCTTCGTGGACGGCGTGCCCCTGGTGCGCACCCGCAGCGAGCAAACGCCGCCGCCGGAGACGCCAGCCATCATCGAAAGGGGCGCCTGATGCGCCCAACCCCGCATGGGGGCGGGGGTGCAGAGGGGCAGGGGGGAGACCTGAAGATGAGGCGCGGGGGCGCCTGAGCCAATTGAGAGCCATGGAATTTGGGCTAGGGCTATTTCCAACGGAGTCGGTCGCGCGCATGGTGGAGTTGGCGCGGCTGGGCGAGGCCCTCGGCTACCACGGCCTTTGGTTCGGGGACTCGCACCTGATCTGGCGCGAGGTCTACGTGACCATGGGCGCGGCCGCACGGGCCACCACCCGGGCCACGCTGGGCACCGCCGTCACCAACCCGCTCACGCGGCACGTCACGGTGACGGCCAGCGCTGCCTTCACGCTGCACGAATTGAGCGGCGGACGTGCCATCGTGGGCATCGGCGCCGGGGACAGCGGCGTGCGCACCTTCGGCGGCAAGCCGGCCCGCCTGGCCGATCTGGAGCGGGCCGTTCTGACCATCCGCGCCCTGCATCGCGGCGAGACGGTGGACACGGGCGAAGGGACGGCCCGCATCGTGGCCGCCAAGGACACGCGCATCCCCATCTACATCGCGGGGAGCGGCCCCAAGATCCTCGAATTGGCCGGCCGCGTGTGCGACGGGGCCATCATCCTGGTGGGCCTGGACGAGCCATTCATTCGAGGCGCCATCGCCTGCGTCCACAAGGGCGCCCACGCCGCGGGCCGCGACCCGGCCTCCATCCGCACGGTCCTCTGGGTGCCGGCCGCCCTGATGGACGACCAGCAGGCCACCCAGTCCGTGAAGGCCCACATCGCGCGGATCATCATCCGCCCGCTCCCCGTGGAACTGGGCGCGGCGGACCTGGAGGTCGTCCGGGCCGTTAAGGCGTCATACGACTACTACCGCCACATGGACGAGGTGGCGGGCCACGGGCAGGTCGTCCCTGATAGCATGGTCCACCGCTTCGCGCTCACCGGCGATCCGGCGCGCATCCGCGAGCAGGTGAAGTCGGCCTTCGCCGCCGGGATCAACCAGGTGGCCATCATCCCCTACGGCACGCCGCGCTTCGACCGCGAGGTGACCATTCGCGCCTTTGCAGACCAAGTGATGGCCAAACTCTGAAGCGAATGACACAGGCAACGAAGACCGACGTCGCGCGCGCGGACGCGCGGGAGAAGGTGACGGGGCGGGCGGTCTATACCGTGGACCTGCGCGTGCCCGGGATGGTGGACGGCTGGGTCCTGCGCAGCCCGCATCCGCACGCCCGCATCGTCTCCATCGATACGGCGGCGGCCGAGCGGGTGCCGGGCGTCCGCTGCGTCTTCACGCGGGCGGACGTGGCGGACATCGATCCCCACTTCGGCCAGGTGGTGCTTGACCACCCGCTCATCGCCCTGGAGAAGGTGCGCTACGCGGGAGAGCCGGTGGCCGTCGTCGTGGCCGCCGACGCCGGGCCGGCCCGCGAGGCCCTGGGGAAGATCCGGGTGGGGTACGACCCGCTCCCGGCCCTGATGACCATCGACGACGCCCTGGCCCCGGGCGCCCCCGCCCTGCACGGGTCGAGGCCGGTCTCGCCGCTCTCGCCGGACGTGCGGGACGTGAGGCCGGACGCCGCGCGCAACATCTGCAACCGGTGGATCTACGAACGGGGCGATGTGGCCGCGGCCTTCGCCGCCGCCGACCACGTCTTCGACCACACCTTCACCCTCCCCGCCGTCCACCACTTCTTCCTGGAGCCCCTGGCGGCCGTGGCCGCCTTCGAGGGCGAGGGCCTCACCGTGTGGGTGGGCAGCCAGACGCCTTTTTCCCTCCGGCAGATGCTCGCCTCGATGTTCCATCTGCCGTTGAGCCGGGTGCGGGTCATCGTCCCCCTCGTCGGCGGGGGGTTCGGCGGGCGCGAATTGACCGCCGTCGCGCCCCTGGCGGCGGCCGTCTCGCGGAAGGCGGGGCGGCCCGTGCGGATCGTCCTCTCTTCCGAGGAGACGTGCCGCACCATCGCCCGCCACGCCGCCCGGGCCCGCATCAAGAGCGCCGTCACGCGCGACGGGAGGATCATCGGCCGGGAGGCACAGCTCCACTGGCAGACGGGGGCCTACGCAGACCAGGGGCCGCGGGTGATCAAGAAGGGCGGCTACCGGATCGTCGGCCCCTACCGGGTGCCCAACGTGAAGGTGGAGTCCATCGCGGTGTACACCAATACCGTCTCCGCCGGCGCCTACCGCGGGTTCAGCACGAACCAGGTGGCCTGGGCCTACGAGTCGCAGATGGACATCATGGCCCGCGCCCTGGGGATGGACCCGGTGGCGTTCCGCCTGAAGAACCTGCTGAAGGCCGGGGAGGAATACGCCCCCGGGGATCGCCCCGTGGACAGCGACCTGCCCGACATGCTGCGACGCGCCTACGACGCGATCGCAGGTCCCGAGTCCCTGGTCCCTAGTCCTGGGTCACAGCCTGCGACTCAGGACTCAGGACCAAGGACTCAGGACTCGCAGGCG
>DASPOZ010000335.1:0-12480 GCA_035625755.1 Candidatus Sulfotelmatobacter sp. | reverse complement strand
GGGCTGCGGATCGATCCCTCGGGACGGATCACGGCGACCACGGGCATGATCAACAACGGCCAGGGGCACGAGACCATCATGGCCCAGATCTGCGCCGACCTCCTGGGCGTGACGCCGGACGACGTCACCGTGATCCAGGGGGACACGGACGTGTGCCCGTACAGCATGTACGGCACGGCGTCCAGCCGGGGGGCGCCCATGGGCGGCGGCAGCATGTACCTGGCGGCGGGGGCGATGCGGGAGAAGTTGGTGGCCATCGCGGCCCACACCCTGGAGTGTGCCCCCGACGACGTCGTGCTCGAGGACGGGGCGGCCTACGTGCGGGGGGCGCCCGGTCGGCGCCTCACCATCAAGGACCTCTCCGCCATCGCCTACCAGGGGGGGCGCCTGCCCGAGGGCATGGAGCCTGGCCTGGAGGTGAAAAGGGTCTACGACCCGCCCACGTGGAGCTTTGCGTACGGCGTGCACGTGGCCTGCGTCGACGTGGACGTCGAGACCGGGCGGCTCGCCATCGTCCACTACCACATCCTGCACGACTGCGGCACCGTCATCAACCCGCTGATCGTGGACGGGCAGCTGGTGGGCGGGCTGGCCCAGGGCCTCGGGGGAACCGTGATGGAAGAGCTGGCGTACGGGGAGGACGGCCAGCTCCTCACGGCCAACCTGATGGATTACCTGATCCCCACCGCGTGCGACATGCCCCCCGTGTCCCTGGAGCACATGGAGACGCGGTCGCCCTTCACGCCGGGCGGCATGAAGGGGATGGCCGAGGGCAGCCTGGTGGCCTCGCCGGCCTGCGTCGGCAACGCGCTGGCCGATGCGCTCCGGCCGCTGGGGGAGGCGCGGATCGTCGAGTATCCCTTCACGCCGGAGCGCGTGTGGCGGCTGGTTCTGACACTGCGGCGGGGCAACAAGGCGAGCCCGTGATGGCACAGGCGCCGAACCCCGCATCGGCCGATCGGGAATTCATCACGGTCCGGAACCTGGGGATGACGTTCGGGGACCGGGAGGGCCGCGTGGAGGCCCTCCGGGACATCTCGGTGGACATCGTCCAGGGCACCTTCGTCTCGCTCTTGGGGCCGTCCGGGTGCGGGAAGAGTACCCTGCTGCGCCACATCGGCGGGATTCTCCCCCCGACCGGCGGGACCGTTCACCTCAAGGGGCGGCCCACCTGGGAGGCGCTGAAGGACCGGCCCTTCGGGTTCGTCTTCCAGGACGCGGCCATGCTGCCCTGGCGGACGACGCTCCACAATGCCACCCTGCTGCAGGAGATCGTGCACGCGGACGAGCGGGATCGGGCGGCCCAGGAGGCCCGGGCGCGCCAACTCCTGGCCCTGATGGGGCTGGAGGAGTTCGTGAACCACTACCCGCACCAACTCTCGGGCGGGATGCGACAACGGGTGGCCATCGCCCGGGCGCTGGCCATCGACCCCACGATCCTCCTGATGGACGAGCCCTTCGGGGCGCTGGACACCATCACCCGCGAGAAGCTGAACCTGGACCTGCTGCGGATCTGGGAGGAACTGCGGGTCACGGTGGTCTTCGTGACCCACAGCATCCTCGAGGCCGTCTTCCTCTCGGATGTGGTGTACGTGATGTCCGCCCGCCCCGGCCGGATCGTGGAGCGGCTGGATATCGACCTGCCCAGGCCCCGCCCGCTGGACCTGCTGGAGTCCGAGGCGGTGGCCCGCCTGGCCCACCGGGCCCGGGCGGCCCTCAATAAAGGTATGGACTACGATGCGGTACGGTAAGCGGAAATGGGTTGCGTCCCTGCAGGCCGCCACTCCCCCGACGATGGTGGTGGTGGGAACGGTGATCGCATGGGAGGCCTTCTGCCGCATCGTCCAGATCCGCGATTTCGTGCTTCCGGCGCCGTCGCTGGTGGCATGGCAGTTCTGGCGGAACCTGCCGGTGTACCTGGATCACACCTGGGTGACCGTCCAGGAGATCCTGGTCGGCTTCGTGGTCGGGTCGATCCTGGGGCTGCTGATGGCGGTGGCCGTGGTCCAGTCCCGGACGCTCCAGCGGGGTTTCTACCCGCTCCTGGTGCTCTTCCAGACGGTCCCCAAGGCCGCCATCGCCCCTCTCTTGATCCTCTGGTTCGGCTACGGGATATTGCCGAAGGTCGTCCTGGTGGCCATCCTCGCCTTCTTCCCGGTCACGGTGGACGGGATCCTGGGCCTGACGAGCATCGAGCATACCCTCATCGATCTCCTGCGGTCCGTCTCGGCCTCGCGGTGGCAGATCCTCCGGAAGATCCAGATGCCCCACGCGCTGCCCCATATCTTCGCCGGCCTTCGGGTGGGAAGCACCCTTGCGGTGATCGGGGCCATCCTGGCGGAGTGGGTGGGGGCCAATTCGGGCCTCGGATACATGATCATGTCGGCGGGGGCCGAGCTGAAGATGGACCGCATGTTCGCGGCCATCCTGATGGCGTCGGTCCTGGGGGTGGCGCTGTTCTACGCGGTGGCCCTGGCCGAGCGCTGGCTGCTGCCGTGGCACCACACCGTGGACCTGGACAAGGCGTTCGGGTAGGCCGGCCACGACGGCCTGCCGGTGATCCTACGGGGAGGGAGGAGACGATGGGGCGCATGAGGTGGCTTACGGGCGCGACGCTCGCTGTGGGGCTGCTGGCGGCAACATCACCCGATCCGCCGGCCCGCGCCGCCGAGATGGACAAGGTCAAGGTCCGCCTGGACTGGGTCATCCGAGGCGACCACGCGATGTTCTTCGTGGCCAAGGAGAAGGGTTACTTCAAGGCGGAGAACATCGACCTGGAGCTGATCCACAAGGGGAATGGGTCGCTCAACACCGCGACCCTGGTGGGAACCTACCAGTATGATTTCGGGTTCGCGGACCTTCCCACCGTCTGCGTGGCCCGGGCGAAGGGGGTCCCGGTGGTGTCCCTCATCGTGGTGAACCAGCGGAGCCCCCTGGCGCTGGTGGCCCTGAAGGGGACCGGCCTGCATTCGCCCAAGGATGCCGAGGGAAAGTCCGTCGGGATCAATCCCGCCACATCGACCTACCTGTTCTACCAGGCCCTGATGGCCGCCAACCAGGTGGACCGGAAGAAGGTCACCGAGACCACCGTTCCCCCGCCCTCCGAGGCGTTCCTCCTGACCCGGAAGGTCCAGATGATCCCCGGGTACATCGACGCGGAGATCCCCGAGCTGGAGGCCCGCGCCGGCGGGCCGGGATCCCTGGAGATCCTCCTGGGGTCGGAGTACGGGTACGAGCTGCTGGGCAGCGGCGTGCTGACCAGCGAGAAGATGGTCAAGGAGCGTCCCGACCTCGTCCGGCGGTTCACGCGGGCCTACCTGCGGGCCTTCCAGGACGTGATCAAGAATCTCCACGAGGGGGCGGATATCCTCGTGAAGCACAACCCCGACGTGGCCGAGAAGAAGGAGGTCATGATCAAGCAGCTGGAGGCGGACGTCAAATACACCTTCACCAGCGACGATACCAAGGAGCACGGGCTGGGGTGGAATCCGCCGCGCAAGTGGCAGGTCACCCACGATACCCTCCTCCGCCTCAAGGTCTCCGAGAATCCGGTGCAGCCCATCAGCGCGATCTACTCCAACGACTTCCTGAAGTAGGGGCGGGGGGACCGAGGGGCCCTCCATGGACGACGTGGATCTTGGCCTGTGGGCGCCCACGGGGCCGGCGCCCCCGGCGGGCGCCGGTGCGCACCGGGACCGGCGCGAGTGGCTGGAGCGGGTGGACCGGGCCGGGCCCCTCGCTCTGGGTGCTGGAAAACTGGGGGGAATAGGGCCGCGGATGCTGCGCGCGGGACGGGCGATATCCCCGCGGGCGACACCGCGGCATGGACGTGGACAGGGTGATGGGTCCAGTCGGCCCGGATGCCGGTGGGCCAGCGCCCCACGCGAGGAGGGAGTCATGAAGCGCGGGATGAATCTGCTGCTGGGCGCTGTCTTGGCGACGCTGCTTTTGGCCGCCGCCGGCCCGCCTGCCAACGGGGCCGAGATGGATAAAGTCAAGGTTCGGCTGGACTGGCTGATCCGCGGATGCCACGCGATGTTCTTCGTGGCCCAGGAGAAGGGCTATTTCCGGAACGAACACATCGACATGGAAGTGCTCCACAAGGGCAACGGGTCCGTGAACACCATGACCCTGGTGGGGACGAACCAGTACGACTTCGGGTTCGGGGACCTGCCGACCCTGGCCGTTTCCCGAGCCAAGGGGGTGCCGGTGGTCGGGCTGGTGGTGGTGAACCAGCGGAGCCCCCTGGCCCTCGTCATGTTGAAGGGGGCGGGGATCAAGACCCCGAAGGACGTGGAAGGCAAGGTCTTCGGGGTTCACCCGGCCGGCTCGACGTACATCTTCTACCAGGCCCTCATGGCGGCCAATAACGTGGACCGGAAGAAGATCACCGAGGCGACCATCCCGGTGCCTTACGAATCCTTCCTCCTGACCAAAAAGGTCGTCGGGATCCCGGGATACATCGATGCGGAGATTCCGGAGCTGGAGGCGAAGGCCGGCGGCCCGGGATCGCTGGAGATCGTCCTGGGCGCCGACTACGGGTACGACCTCCTGGGCAGCGGCATGTTGACGAACGACAAGATGCTCAAGGAGAAGCCGGAGGTCGTCCGGCGCTTTACGCGGGCCTACCTGCGGGCGTTCCAGGATGTCCTCAACAACCCGCGCGAGGCCGTGGACATCCTGGCCAAGTATAACCCCGAGGTGGCCGAGAAGAAGGACGTGATGCTCAAGCAGTTGGATGCCGACATCAAGCAGACGTTCACCAGCGACGATACCAAGGCCAACGGACTCGGGTGGAACCCCCCCAAGAAGTGGCAGGCCACGTACGACACCCTGCTGAAGCTCAACGTGATCGAGAAGCCGCTGGCCAACGCCAGCTCGCTCTACAGCAACGACTTCCTGAAGTAGCCGCCCCTCCCGGGCCATCGCCTGCGCGCCCCCCGCCGGACGCCCGAGCGGCGTCCGGCGGGGTGTCGTCTTTGGAATGAAGAGAGGAGGGTCCATGGCCAAGACCATCGTCCGGTGTGACGGCGTGATGCAGGCCGTGGGGCCCTATTCCCTGGCCGTGCGCAGCGGGGATTTCGTCTTCGTTTCCGGGACGGCGGGATGGGATAGGGACGGTCGGGTCCCCCCGGATTTCCGGGAAGAAGCCCGCCTAATGTACGAGAACCTGAAGGCGGTCCTGGAGGCGGCGGGGGCCACCATGGCCGACGTGGTCTCGACGACGACGTATCTGGTTCGCGCCTCGGACTACCGCGTCCTGAACGAGGTGCGCCGCGTCCACTTTCCCGCGGACCCCCCCACCAGCGCGGTGGTGGGTGTGAAGGAGTTGATGCGGCCGGATCTGACGGTGGAGGTGGAGGCGGTGGCCGAGCTCCCGCGGCGCCGGCGGGCCGCCAGCGGGGCCCGGCGCCCCGCCCGAAGGGGCGGCGCCGGCGCGGGCCGCCGGCGGGGTTGACCCTGGGGGAATCGGCCATGGCGGGCGGAGAGCAAGGCAGGAAGTCCAGGGCAGGATCGCAACGCGAGCGTCAACTGCGTGAGCAGCTGGCGTGGGGTGCCCGCATCCTGGCGATGCACGGGCATGGGGACCTGACCCTGGGCCACATCAGCGGGCGGTTCCCGGGCGAGACCCGCGTGTTCATCAAGCGCAAGGGCCTGGGCCTCGAAGAGATCACGCCGGACGATTTCGCGCTGGTGGACCTGGGTGGGAGGCAGATCGGCGGGCGGGGTCCCCTGCACCTGGAAAACGTCCTCCATCTCGAGATCTACCGGGCCCGACCCGATGTGAACGCCGTCATCCACACGCATCCTCCCTACGCCACGGCCTTCGGCGCCACGGGCGCGCGCCTTGAATACGTGTGCCACGATGCCGTCCTGTTCGCGGACGGCCTGCCCGTGTTCGAGGAGACCCCCGACCTCATCGTGAACGCGGAGCAGGGCCGCGCCATCGCGAAAACCCTGGGCGGCTGCAAGGCCGTGCTCCTCAGGAACCACGGCGTCATCGTGGTGGGCGTGGACGTGCCTTGGGCCGTGCTGGCGGCGCTCACGCTGGAACGCGCCGTCCGCCTCCAGGGGCTGGCGCGGTCCCTGGGGGAGCTGCGGCCGATCCCGCAGGCCGGGGCGGCCGGTATGTATCATTCGAAGTACCGAGACGCGTTCTTGCCGGAGTACTGGGATTACTGGGTGCGCGCGGTGCGCCGCGCCGGCCTGGCCCACGGCATGCCGCGGCCCCGAAAGGCCTAGAGGGGAAGGGCCGAACGGCCGAACAGTCGAACGCCATTATCGTGGGGCTCGGCACGAAATCCTGCCAAGCAAGGATAGTGTGATGGGTAACATCGTCGGCGCGTCGGTGCGGCGGGTGGACGCGGTGGAGAAGGTCACCGGGCGGGCCAGGTACGCCGGGGACCTGGTGGTGCCGGGCATGGTGCACGGGAAGATCCTCCGCAGCCCGCTGCCCCACGCCCGCATCGCTCGCATCGAGACGGCCGAAGCGGATCGCGTGCCCGGCGTGGTGGCGGTGCTCACGGGGAAGGACCTGGCGGATATCGACCCGTATTACGGGCACGCCATGCGGGACCGCCCGGTGGTGGCCATCGATCGGGTGCGCTTCGCCGGGGAGCCGGTGGCGGCCGTGGCCGCCGCGGACGAAGCGACGGCCGCCGACGCCCTGCGGCGAATCCAGGTGGAGTACGAGGAACTCCCGCCGGTCACCACGCTGGCGGCGGCGCTGGCCGAGGGCGCCCCCCGCCTGCACGAGCGGATGGGCAAACCGGGGCTCTTCCACGGCCTGGGGGAGCTGAAGCCGCAGCCCGGCAACATCTGCTATCACTGCCGGATCGAGCGGGGCGAGGTGGAGGCCGGGTTCCGCGAGGCCGAGGTCGTGGTGGAGGGCGAATACACGTTCCCGGCCGTGTACCAGTACGCCATGGAGCCGCACACCGTCATCGCCCACTACACGGCCGACGGCCTCACGGTATGGGCGTGCTGCCAGCATCCCTATCTGGTGCGGGCGGAGTTGGCGGCCCTCTACGGCCTGCCCATCCACGCGGTGCGGATCATCGTACCGTTCATCGGGGGCGGGTTCGGCAGCAAGTCCTACACCAAGCTGGAGCCCATCACCGTGGCCCTGGCCCGCAAGGCGGGCAGGCCCGTGCGCATCGCCCTCGCCATCGAGGAGGCCATGGTCACCACCCGCCGGCACAACATGCGCTGCTGGATGCGCACTGGCGCCCGGCGGGACGGGACGCTGTTGGCGAACGAATCCAAGATCTGGCTGGACACGGGCGCCTACGCCGACAACGGCCCGCGCGTGGCGGCCACCGCGGCCGACGCGGCCGGCGGGCCCTACGCCTACCCCCACCTGCGCACGGATTGCTGGGCCGTCTACACCAATACCGCCCCCTCGGGGTCCTACCGGGCCTTCGGCACGACCCACCTGGTCTGGATCAACGACCTCCAACTGGACGAAATCGCCCGGCGGATCGGCATGGACCCGGTGGAGCTGCGACGCCGCAATCTGGTGCGCCCGGGCGGCGAGCTGCGCCCCGGCAAGAAGAAGCTGGATGCGGACCTGGTGGGCGACGTGGAGAAGGCCTCGGCGGCCGTGGGCTGGGACGCGCCGCGGCCGGCCCACGGGGGGCGGGGCGTGGCCTGCGGCCTGCTGGCCGCCGGCGCCAACCCGGTGGCCACCGCCACCATCCGCATGCAGGCCGACGGGCGCGCGCTCCTCTTCGTCAGCTCGGGGGAGCTGGGGCAGGGATCGCGCACCGTCTTCTCGCAGATCGCCGCCCAGGAGCTGGCCCTGCCCCTGGACCGCATCCTGGTGGCCGGCCCGGACACGCTGTTCACCCCCTACGACCGGTCCACCGGCGCCAGCCGATCCACCACGGTGATGGGGGCGGCCGTGCAACGGGCCGCCGTCCAGGTGCGGGATCAGTTGATCGCCATCGCCTCGCGGCAGTGGGGGCTGCCGCCCCGGGCCCTGCAGGTGCGGGACGGCGCCGTGCGCCACGAGACCGAGGCGCTGCCCTATCCGGACCTGATCCGGAACCACTTCGGCATGGTGGGCGGCGAGCTGGACGGGCATGGGGCCGTGCGCCCGGAGAGCGGCACGGGCTCCTACGCCGAGGGACCGGTTTTCTGGGAGGTTTCGGTGGGTGCCGCCGAGGTGACGGTGGACCCCGAGACCGGCGTGGTGCGCGTGCGCAAGCTGGCCACCGTGGCGGACGTGGGGAAGGCCATCAACCCGAGCCTGGTGGAGGCGCAGGACGAGGGCGCCTCCATTCAGGGCCTGGGCAACGCCCTCTTCGAAGAGATGACCTACCGGGACGGACAGCTCCTCACCAACTCGCTGGTGGATTATCGCGTGCCCACCTTCGGGGACGTGCCGGACCACATGGAGTCCATCCTCGTGGAGAACGCCGACGGGCCCGGGCCCTACGGGGCCAAGGGCGTGGGCGAGGGCGCGCTGGCCGCCATCCCCGGCGCCGTGGCCACCGCCCTGGCCGACGCCGGCGTCCCCATGACCGAACTGCCCCTCACCCCCGAACGCGTCTGGCGCGCCCTGCGCGCCGCCAAAGCCTCCCGGCAACCTTGACACAAGCAGATCGATTTCATAGCCTCTGCAGGCCATGAGACGCAAGATTTCTCGGCGCAGGCGCATCCCGGCGGGCCGGGCAGAGCGGCGCGTAAACAAACGGACATCTCCAGCGCGGAGCAGGCCTTCACGGGCCGGGCGCTCGGATGAGCCGGATTGGGCAGCGGTGCTCATGCGGGGGGGTCGTTCGATTGGCTCCATGACCCACGAGAGGACGTCTATACCTTTGAAGATGGCGAACCGCTCTGATCGCACCTGAAAACGGGGCGGTGACCGGCCGGGCGGGGGGACCGACCATGCGGGATAACACGCGGTACGACTATTCGCCCATCATCCGGCGGCCGCCCCTCCGCTGGCCGAACGACGCCCGCATCGCCGTGTGGATCATCCTCAACGTCGAGCACTTCAAGATCGACATGCCGGGCACCTCGCTCAATCCTTTCCCCGGCGTCGTCCCCGACGTGTACAACTACGCCTGGCGGGACTACGGGCCGCGGGTGGGGATCTGGCGGCTGATGCGGCTGCTGGACCGGCACGGCATCCGCGCCGCCGTCACCCTGAACTCCGACGTGTGCGCCCACAACCCCATCATCATCGAGGAAGGCGTGAAGCGGGACTGGGAGTGGCTAGGTCACGGCATCACCAACTCCCAGTCCCTGGCCGGTATGGCCGAGGAGCAGGAGCGGCAGGTCATCCGGACCGTGTCTCAGACCATCAAGCAGGCCACCGGAAAGGCGCCCGAGGGGTGGTTGGGCCCGGCCCTGGCCGAGACCTTCAACACCCCGGACCTCCTGGCGGAGGAAGGGTTCGCCTATGTGTGCGACTGGAACAACGACGACCAGCCGTATCCCATGAAGGTCCGCCAGGGCCGCCTGCTCTCCGTTCCCTATTCCGCCGAGATCAACGACATCCCGAACTTCCTTCGGCTCGGCCACGCCCCCGAGGTGTTCGGGCGGATCATCTGCGATCAGTTCGACACCCTGTACGAGGAGGGTGCGGAGACCGGCCGCGTCATGGCCATCGCCCTGCATCCGTTCATCATCGGCCAGCCCTTCCGCATCAAGTACCTGGACCAAGCCCTCCAGCACATCAGGCGGCACAAGGACGTGTGGTTCACCACCGGCGCGGAGATCGCCCGCTGGTACACAACGAAGTACCTGAACTAAAGGGATCGTTTGCAGGAGGGGAGGGCCATGCCAGTCTCGGATGGTTTCCTGGCGCAACTCTTCGGGCTGGAGGGCGAGGTGGCGTTTATCACCGGTGGCGGCGGCGCCGTGGGGTCCGCCACGGCCAAGGCCTTCGCGCGGGCGGGGGCGAGCGTGGTCCTGGCGGACAAGGGGGAGGAGGCGGCGGGGCGCGTGGCCGCCGAGGTGCGGGCCCTGGGGGGGCGCGCCCTGGCTATGGCCATGGATGTGACGCGCGAGGACTCGGTGCAGGCGGCCGTGGAGGAGGCCACCCGGGCGTTCGGCAAGGTGGACATCCTGGTGAACAACGCCGGCGTCAACATCCGCAAGGAGGCCCAGAACCTGACGCGGGACGACTGGAAGACCGTGATGGACGTGAACGTGACCGGCTACTTCTTGTGCGCACGCGCCGTGGGTCCGGGCATGATGGCACGGCGATCCGGGCGGATCATCAACGTGGCCTCCATCCTGGGCTTCCGGGGGAGCGGGATCACCCCGAACCTGGTGTACGCCACCTCCAAGGGCGCCGTGGTGAACTTCACGCGCACCCTGGCGGGGGAGTGGGCGCCCCACGGCATCCGGGTGAACGGCATCGCCCCCACCTATCTGCTGACCTCTCTGACCCAGGAGGTCATCTCCGAGCCGGGGATCAACGCCAGGATCATGGCGCGCACGCCCATGCGCAAGGTGGGTGTGCCCGAGGATCTGGAGGGCGCCATGCTCTTCCTGGCCTCGCGCGCATCGGGGCTGGTGACCGGCCACATCCTGGCCGTGGACGGCGGCTGGCTGGCCTGGTAACCGCGTGGCCGGCCGCTGAGGCCGACGGGCATGGGCACTGGCCGCATGATGCACGAGAGATGGCGTCCGGCGCCTGGGCCGAGCGCCCCGGCGCGCGTAAATCGGTAGGTGTATGCGGAAGCGGGGCGGGCGATGCAGCGACTCTCAGCACATGCGTACGCGGCGGTGGAGTTTCTGGGGTGCAATGCGGGCTGCATCGCCACGGAGGAGGGGCTCATCGTCATCGACCCTCCCATGCGCCCCACCAGCGCGGTGGCCTGGCGCATGGAGTTGGAGCCGCTGGGCGAGGTGCGTTACGTCATCAACACCGAGCACCATCTGGACCACATCCTGGGCAATCACTTCTTCCCCGGCATCGTGGTCGGGCACGAGGACACCCGGCGCCGGTTCGCCGAGGGGCTGGGCACCCTCGAATCCCTGCGCCAACGGGTGGCGAATTTCGGGCCGGGGGAGGTGCCCCTCATGGAGAAATACCAGGCCCGCCCACCGGAAGTCACCTTCCCGGAAGAGATGGGGCTGCACCTGGGCGGCGTCGAGGTGCGCCTGATCCGGATGAAGGGGCACCTCCCGAATAACGTCATCGTACATCTGCCGGGGGAGCGGCTGCTCTTCGGGAGCGATAACCTGTTCCTCAACAGCCTGCCGTTCCTTCACGAGGCGCTGCCGGGCGAGTGGTTGCGCACCCTGGACCGTATCCGTGCCATGGACGCGGAGGTGCTGGTGCCGGGGCACGGTGAGATCTCCGGGAAGGCCGCCGTCGATCCCCTGGCGGCCTTCCTGCGCGAGATCCTGGAGGAGGTGCGGGCCGCCGTCGGGAAGGGGTGGGGGCGGGAGGAGGTGGCGGAGCGCGTCTCCTTTCTGGAGCGTTTCCCCATCGAGCCCCACGCGAAAGCCATCGCGCCCGTGGGCCATCGCCACAGTCTCCTCCATCTGTACGACGTGGTGACCATGGGGGAGGAGGCGGCACCGCCGCTGCCGTTCTAGCAGGCTGCTGAAAACGGCCCGACATTTCTTCCCGCTGCCCCGGCGGCAGCGGGCGGGGCGTTGGCGCGCTCGGCCGCTTGCTGCGACGTATCCGGAGTACGCCTCGCTCGGCCCGTCGTCCGCCGCCTTGCATATGGACCTTTTTGAGCCGCCTGCGCAAAAAGGCTTTTTCAACGCCCTGTTCGCCGCTATTCCCGCCTGCCGCGGGCGCGGGCCAGCCAGCGCAGGTCCAGCAGCCGGCCCACATCGGCCTCACCCACCTCGCCCTCGCGCCGGAGCTGGGCCAGCACCTTCGCCAGGAAATCCATCATGGGCGGATCGAAGTCGGCCGTGTAGTGGGCCTCCAGCAGGTTCTTGCGGCTGACGGAGGCGGGGACCTCGGTCCCTTTGCGGCCCAGGGCCCGCCCGAGCACCTCCACGGCCTGGTCCGGCCGCTCCCGGAGGGCCGCCTGGGCCCGCGGAGGCCCCGCAGGTAGGCCACCGTACCATCGCCGGCTGGGGGGACCGGAACGTCGAGAACCGCCCCGCCTGTGGCGGCCGCGCTGAACCTTAAAGGGCGTGGCCACGATGGTGACGCCCTTCGATGAGCCGCACGCGATCCCGAAAAAGGGCGCGGTCGTCGCTGCGCGCCACCGTCTTGAGGAGGTGCGCCACATCGTGGGGCGTGGACGGCACGCGGGATGGTGAAGGCCGGGCGCCGGATGCGCGGGGGGAGGCGGCCTTTTCTCTTTCGGACTGGATGACACTACCCGAAAGGCGGGGCTCTGGTTACAATACGCTCCGCCAGCCGAAGACCGGCGGACCGGCCGGCGACTCGTCCGGGCGCAACTGCGCCGGGCACCCGGCATGTTCCAGCACGTGATAGGGGACGAGACGGCGTGGGTCAGAACGGGTTGACTACCCAGGGATCCGGGCGGG
>DASPOZ010000334.1:0-5774 GCA_035625755.1 Candidatus Sulfotelmatobacter sp. | reverse complement strand
CTCAAGGCGCGCGGCGAGGGCCTTACCGGCCTCTCGGCTGACCCCGAAGGCGCCCTCGGCTGGGGGTTGCACGATCTCGCTCCCTGGCCCGGGTACGTGGGCGCGCTGGCCGTGGAAGGGACCGGCTACCGGATCGCCTGTTGGGACTTGCCCGTTTCCTTGGATCGGGCGGAACGTGTTCGTGTGCGCTGGTCCCGCGACGCCCAGGGCCTGGGAAGCCCCTCCCACGGGCGCGCCTCGGAGCCGCCCCGCTCCGCCCGTTCCCCATCTTGATCCATACACTTCCGATCCCCCTCGGGACCTGCCGCTCGCGGTCGAGGTCTGGAGGGGACCGCGCCGGCAGGATCGCGCGGCTCAGGCCGGGTCCTGGCCTTCCCGGCCGGGCCATAATCCCGTCATGTTTACCTGCCGCTTGCCCCCCGGGATCCGGATGGGCTATCTATAGGAGTGACCCAGCAGGTGGCGGGCGTGGGCGGGGCCGGGGGGCTCCCCGGCAAGGGGGCAGGGATGGCCGAGAAGGGACGGCGGGTCGTCCGCACCATGTGCCCCATGAACTGCCATCCGACCCTCTGCGGGATGCTGGTCGAGGTGGAGGACGGGCGGCTCGTCACGGTGCGCGGGGATGAGGAGAACCCGGACAGCCGGGGTTTCCTGTGTGTGCGCGGCCGGGCGTCCCAAGAGGTGATCGGCAATCCGGGGCGGCTGCTGCGCCCGCTGGTGCGCGACCGGCGCACGGAGGAGGCGTGGCGCGAGGCGGGCTGGGACGAGGCGCTGGACCTGATCGCGCGCCGCATGCGGGCCGCCGGCCGCGAG
Organism: Candidatus Sulfotelmatobacter sp.; assembly: GCA_035625755.1. GTDB lineage: Bacteria > Methylomirabilota > Methylomirabilia > Methylomirabilales > DASPOZ01 > DASPOZ01. The sequence goes on along the minus strand of DASPOZ010000334.1, from coordinate 4,961 downwards.
GCGGTAGGCATCTGGTCGGGCCACGGCCTCCTGGCCAACAGCTACGGCACGCGCGTGGGGACCCAGATCGTCCGCCGCTTCGCCAACGTCTACGGATGTCAGTGGTGGAACCCGACGATGATCTGCTGGGGCCTCGGCGCCTTCGGCTGCGGCCTCACGGGCGTGCTCGAGACCAGCACCAAAGAAGACATGAGCGCCCACTCGGCGCTCATCGTGCTCTGGGGCGCCACCCTGGCGAGCCAGCCGAACACCGCCCGCCACCTGGCCATCGCCAAGCAGCGCGGGGCCCACATCATCACGGTGGACATCCGGGACACCGAGGCGGCCGCGCAGTCCGACGAGGTGCTGCGCATCCGCCCCGGCACGGATGCGGCCCTGGCCCTGGCGATGATGCACGTCATCATCGCCGAGGGGCTCGCCGACCGCGCCTTCGTGGACCGGCGCACCCTCGGCTTCGATGCCCTGGCCGCGCACGTGGGGGGGCATCCCCCCGCCTGGGCCGAGGCCATCACGGGCATCCCGCGGGAGCGCATCGCGGCGTTCGCCCGCCGGTACGCCACCACGCGGCCGGCCATGATCGTGCTGGGCGGCAGCTCCATGCACAAGGGGGAGAACGGGTGGCAGGGCGCCCGCGCCGTGGCCTGCCTCCCGGCCCTCACCGGCAACCTGGGGGTGCCGGGCGGTGGCCTGGGCCCTCGCCACGGCGCCGCCAGCCACGGCGAGGGGCTGGCGCAGATCACCGCCCTGGACCGCCGTCCGGCGGGAGCCTACATCCCGAACCAGATGTCCCGCGTCACCGAGGCCCTGCGCGACGGCCGCGTGCGCGTGTTCCTGACGTTCGGCACCAACATGCTCTCGTCCTTCGCCGACACCGGGCGGCTGGCCGAGGGGCTCGCCCGGGCCGACCTGGTCGTGAGCCACGACCTGTTCCTGAACGATACCGCGCGCCGCTTCGCCGACGTGATCCTGCCGGGCACCGCGTGGCTCGAGGAGGTGGGCTGCAAGAGCACCAACACGCACCTCTACCTGATGGAGCGCGCCCTCGACCCGCCGGGCGAGACGCGCTCCGTGTCCGGCGTCCTGCGGGGTTTGGCCGAGCGGCTCGGCCTCACGGGGTTCTATCCCTGGGCGGGGGAGGAGGGGCCCATCGACGCCATCCTGGACCATCCCTCCACCGGCCACGCCACCGTGGCCGCCCTGCGGGCCGAGGGGGGGATCCGGGCGCTCCGGGTGTCGCCTTTCTCGTATCCGGATTTCCGTTTTCACACGCCGTCCGAAAAGGTCGAGTTCTACTCCGAGCGGGCGAAGGCGGCCGGGCTTCCGCCCCTGCCGGTGTACCAGCCGCCGCCGGCGTCCCACTATCCGCTGGCCTTCCGCCAGGGGCGGACGCTGACGCAGTTCCACGGGTTCTACGATCACGGCCGCGCCCTCCCCACCCTGGCCGCGCTGGACCCCGAACCCCGGCTCTGGATCTCGCCCACGGACGCCGCCGCCCGCGGGGTGGAGGATGGGGCGGCCATCCGCATCTACAACGAGCGGGGCGAGTTCCGGGCGCATTCCCGCGTGACCGATCGGATCCCGCCCGGCACGGTGTGGATGCGGGACGGCTGGGAGGGCCTGAACCGCCTCACCTCCGGCCGCCCCTGCATCCCCGACGCGGCGGTGGACCTCTTCCCTTTCTCCGCCGGCCAGGCCGCCTTCGATGCCATGGTCGAGGTGGCCCCCGCCTGACCCTCGCCCCCCATGTCCTTCGTTCCTCGCCCCCCTCACTTTCAGGGCGGCGGGCGTCGCACCCCGCCCGCAGCGCGCGAGGCCATCGCGTCCCGCCGTGCGCGGACGCGCGACGGTTGTCCCCATCCGCCTTGCCGGGGCCCCGCTGGCCCGCGGAGGCGGGACAGCGCGGGTGGCCTCCCTGAAGATGACGGGGTTGCGCAGCGCCGAGGACGGGGCGCGGCGCCCGGCGCCCGCCCCTGGGTCCCAAACTCCACAATGAGGGGGGGCGAGCCTCCTTTCCCCTTGACAGTCCCCCGCCATTTTGCCACCTTTCGGGCACCCGCCGGGCCGTCGAGGCCCGGGAGGGTGGGCCGTTGACGGCCGGCTCCGTTGGCCGGCCATGGTGAAGGAGGGGGGAATCCCGTGACGGATCGCTCCGGTGCCGATGAGGTGACCGTCAAGGTAACCGCCGAAGTGGCCATTACGATGACGGGCCAGGAGGGGCTGGCCGTCTCGCCCGAGCCGGGCGCGAAGGCCGCGGAGCAGGCGGACCTGCGCCGCTGGGCCTTCCTCATCGGTGCCGGCGTCTTCGCCACGACCCTGTCGCAGCCCGGGGTGATCCAGCTCCCGCTCCGAAACCTCCTGAAAGCCGAACTGGGGGTCTCGCCGGAGGGGATGGCGTTGTTCCTGAACCTCCTGGCCCCCGCTGCCTGGTACTTCAAGCCGCTGGCCGGCATCCTGAGCGATAGCTTCCCGCTCTTCGGGACGCGCCGGCGGCACTACCTGCTCTTCAGCGCCACCGGGGCGGCCATCCTGTGGCTGGTCGTGGGTCTCGTGCCTCGGTCATACGGCAGCGTGCTCGCCGGGGTGATGGCGGTGAACGCGATGCTGGTCATCGGGAGCACCGTGGTGGGCGGCCTGATGGTGGAGGCGGGTCAGCGCCACGGCGCCACCGGACGGTTGACCTCGGCCCGCTACTTCGTGATGAACGTCTGCCTCCTGGTGGGCGGGCCCCTGGGGGGCTTCCTGGCCGCCCGCTCCTTCGGGCTCTCCACGGCCGTCGGGGGCGTGATCGCCTTCTCGGTAGTGCCGGCCGCCTATGTCCTGCTCCGGGAACCGCCCACGGCGCAACGCAGTACGACGGCCTGGGTGAATGTGTTGGCGCAGTTGAAGACGCTCGTCCGATCCGGCCCGCTGCTGGGCGCGGCGGGGCTTCTCTTCCTGGTCTACATCTCGCCGGGCTTCCAGACGCCGCTCTACTTCTACCAGACGGACACCCTGAAATTCTCGCAACAGTTCATCGGCAACCTGGGCTTCATCAGCGGCACCCTCGGCCTCCTCGGCTCGGTGATCTACGGCGTGGCGTGCCGGCGGCTCTCGCTGCGGCCGCTGCTGGCGCTGGGCATCGGGTGCAGCGTGGTCAGCACGCTCTTCTATCTCTCTTACACGTCCGCCACGGCCGCCATGTTCATCGAGGGAGGCGCCGGGATCTTCGCCACGTTGGCCGAGCTGCCCCTCATGGATCTGGCGGCGCGCGCCACCCCGCGGGGCAGCGAGGGGCTGGGCTTCGCGGTGATGATGAGCGTGCGCAACCTCGCCATCGGCCTCTCGGATTACTTCGGCTCCTGGCTGATGGATCAGGTTCACGTGGGCTTTACCTCCCTGGTCTGGCTGAACGCGGGGACGACGGCCCTGGTGCTGGTGGTGATCCCCTTCCTGCCGGCCATCCTGATGAACCGGCGCGACGGGGAGGACGCCGCGCACTAGCAGCCCGCCGCAGCAGGGCCGGCATCTCTCCCCGCTGCCTCGGCGGCGGGCGGCCTCCCGACGGCGCCAGCGCGCCTCACACCCACCCGCGGTGGGTGCCCGTGCCGCGCGCCCCGCGTACTCTTTCCGCTCGGGGCCTGCTCCGCGCCCACACTCCGGGACCTGATACTGGCACCGATGGAGGGCCATCATGCTGTACGGCGTGGCGATCTTCGCGACGGACTATGCGATGCCCCCGGACGCCCTGGCTCGGGCGGCCGAGGAGCGGGGCTTCGAATCCCTGTGGCTGCCCGAGCACACCCACATCCCCGCCAACCGCCGGAGCCCGTGGCCCGGCGGGAAGGACCTGCCGCGGGAGTACTGGCACACCTACGACCTGTTCGTCGCCCTCACCGCCGCGGCCATGGCCACCACGCGGCTGCGCGTGGCCACCGGCATCTGCCTGGTGGTGGAGCGGGACCCCATCATCACGGCCAAGGAGGTGGCCAGCCTCGACCGGCTCTCGGGCGGCCGGCTCCTCTTCGGGATCGGCGGCGGCTGGAACGCCGAGGAGATGGAGAACCACGGGACGAAATTCACCACGCGCTGGCGGTTGCTCCGGGAGCGGGTGTTGGCCATGAAGGCGATCTGGACCCAGGAGGAGGCGGAGTTCCACGGGGAGTTCGTGAACTTCGACAAGATCTGGTCCTACCCCAAGCCCGTCCAGGTGCCCCACCCGCCCGTCTTGATGGGCGGAGACGGCCCGACCACGTTCGATCGCGTCAGCGAATACTGCGACGGCTGGATGCCCATCGCCGGGCGATTGCGCGGCCCGGTGGCGGAGAGAGTGGCCGCCCTCCGCCGGCACGCCGGGCAGGCGGGCCGCGACCCGGGATCGCTCCCCGTCACGATCTGGGGGGCGCAGCCCGAGCCACGGGCCATCGAAGAGATGGCGCGTGCCGGCGCGGACCGGGCCGTCTTCGTCCTGCCGTGCGCGGGCCGCGAGGCCGTCCTGCCGCACCTCGATTCGTGGGCCGCCCTGGTCCGGAAGGGCTGACGTTCCGTAGGTTTCTCCCCTGAGACGGGCGATGGCTCCGCCTGCGATGGAGGCCATGCGGATGCGGCCGGGGGGGAGCATGAACCCCCGGTTCACCCGGGGGCGTGCGGGGGGCGCCCAGCGAGGCTCCGCGCCGACGGGATGGGATCACGCCCGGACGAGACCGTGCCGGCGGTCCGGTCATCCGAGGCGCGGCGGCGGCGTGGGCTGGACGGACGGCGCGCGGACGCGCCGATGGTGGAGAACGCATTGGCGCGGGGCGACGAGGGGTCCGTCCGGCGTGTCAGGACGGGGCGGTGGCCCCGCCGCAGCTGGATCCCGCGCCGGCCGTGCAGCCGAAGCAGTGCTGCCCCGTGCGGATAGGGCGCCGGGTGAGGTCTTCCAGCGTCACGTCGAAGATGGTCTGCGGCAGCGGCAGCTCCAGCATCTGGTTGAAGTCGCAGTC
>DASPOZ010000333.1:0-4439 GCA_035625755.1 Candidatus Sulfotelmatobacter sp. | reverse complement strand
GAGGGCGGCGCGCGAAGCGTACAACTACGGCCGCCAGCGCGATATCGCCTTCGCCCGGTCCTATCTGGCGCGGCTTCTTCGCCTGTTTCCGACGCATCGAACCGTCGTTACGTGCTTCGCGGCATTGTGGCTCCCCCAGCCGCTTACGCGCCGGCTGCGCGGCGCCTATCGCATGATCGCGTCGAGGCCCGGGGGGAGGTCCTCATAGCGGGGGCATCCGACGTGCCGTCGGTCGTGTCCCGGATCCTCCATTACTGGAATAGCGGCATCAGCGATGACCCAGCGTTTCCGCACCTGTCGTTCGGGAGGTGTACTCCCCGACCCTAAAACATGCGATGTCGCAGACCTCCTGCGGCCCCGCGCGCCCCTCGTGTGCTCACACACATCGCCTGGTTTCGCGTGCACCCTGCGGCCCATCCGGCTCTACCGTGGCCCGAATCGCTTCTTGTGAGGCATGCGTCCGATGTCCGGCAGGGATCGCTACTTCCGAAACGCTACCAAAATGTCTGGTTTCACGTTCAACCGCAACGTCGCCAGCGTCTTCGATGACATGGTGGTTCGCAGCATCCCATTCTATCTGGAGCTGCAGCGAATGGTCGGCGAGTTAGGGGCGGTGTTTCATCAACCCGGCACCTGCGTGTACGATCTCGGTTGTTCGACCGGGACGACGTTGCTTTCTCTGATGCGTTGCATCCAAGACCCGCGAGCCCGCTTCATAGGGCTGGACGGCTCGCCGCCGATGCGCGAGAGGGCTCGTGGCAAAATCGGCAGGTGTCGGGCGCGCCGCAATGTGACCTTCATCGCGGGCGATCTCAACAAACCGGACTTCCCCCTCCATCGCGCCAGCGTCATTACAATCAACTGGACCCTGCAGTTTGTCCGACCGACCCGCCGGGGGGCACTTCTCAAGAAGATCTGGCGCGCCCTCGTCGATGGTGGGGCGCTGATCCTCTGCGAGAAGATCCTCGGCGAGCCGGAGGAGCTAAACCGCCTCTACATGGACCTGTATTACGACTTCAAGCGGCGGAGCGGCTATTCGGAACTGGAGATCGCCAGGAAGCGCGAGGCCTTGGAAAATGTGCTGGTGCCATGCACGCTCGCCGAGAACATCGACCTCCTCCGCGGCGCGGGATTTCGGCGCGTGGATCCCTTCTTCCGCTGGTATAATTGGGCCGGCCTGCTCGCGGTCAAGCAGCGCCGCCGAGGTTAGGCCATGACCTCAGCCTCCATCCAGGCCCTGGGCAGGACCCGTGGTGGGCCCGACCGCAGGGAGCCACAATGAAGAGGGCCGACCTGGACCTGTATCGGCATAAGTCGAAAACGGACTACTACATCCAGCACGGCAGGCGGAGGTGGGAGGACCTCTTCCCCTCGGCTCAGTACTTCCTGGAAAAGAACGACCTTCGTGGCGAGAAAGTCCTGGAGGTCGGCTGCGCCGGCGGCGGCATGTATGAAATCATGACGGACAGGTACGGTCGGGTGGATTACACGGGGGTGGACATCAGCCCGGCTGAGATCCGCCACGCCAGAAAGGCCTATCCTGGGGCGAGGTTCATCGTCTGCGATTTCCTCCGAAACCGTCTCCGGGGGTCCTCATTCGACACGGTGTGTGCCTTTCAGATCATGGAGCACCAGCCCCAGTACCGGAAGTTCATCGCGGAGATGTTCCGTGTCGCGAGAAAGCGTGTGATCTTTAACGCCCGGGTCCAGTACGAGTTTCCGACGGTCGTGGACCTGGAAGCGTCGTTCCTTTACTATCACGGTTCGGGGAGGAGAAACTACTTTATTCCATTCAACGTGTACGAGCTCTTCAACTATTTCCACACAGAGGAGCTCGGGGCGAAGAAGATTTCCGCCTACGGCTATCGCCCGCCGCAGAAGACCTCAGCCTTCGTCTGCATGCCAAAAACGAAGCTCGTCGCCGCCGCTTTCTGCATCGAGAAGTACGCGCCGGGCGAGAAAGTCGAGCGCCGGGGCGGGCGGGCCGAGTTCGCGGAGCGGCGCTGGTGCGAGTACGACATCCAACTGCCGGGTTTCTCGCTGGCGGACATCTGATAGGCGCGAACCCGACCGCCGCAGCCCGCGGGCACGACAGCCTCCTGCGGGCGGAAATAGCCCGGGCGGCTCCGGAGCCCTACCGTTCCCTCAGGATGATGCGGGCGTCCACGACCTTGGCGCCGGCCCCCTCCGGGCCGACCATCACGGGGTTCAGATCGAACTCGACCAATGCGGACTCGAGGGCCGCCGCCAGCGCCGAGGCGCGGGCGATCGTCTCCGCCAGGGCCCGGCGGTCCGCGGGCGGCCGGCCTCGATGGCCCTCCAGCAGCCTGGACAGGGCCCGGCACTCAACGGTCATCGCCTCGGCCTCCCCGCGGCCCACGGGCGCCGGGCGCACGGCGCGCTCGCCGTAGAGTTCGGCGGCGACGCCGCCCGGTGCCACCACCACGAATGGGCCGAGGGCGGGGTCGCGCAGCGCGCCCACGAGCACCTCCACCCCCTCGAGCATCGGCTGGATCAGGCAGCCCTCCCCGCGCGGCGCCAGCTCGCGGACCGCGCGCAGGACCGCCCCGATGTCCCCGAGCCCCAGCCGCACCCCGCCGGCCTCGCTCTTGTGCAGCGGGCCGAGGAGTTTGACCGCCACCGGATATCTCAGGCCGGCGGCGGCCGCCTGCGCTTCGGCCTCCGTTCGCACGATCACCTCATCGGCGGGTGTGATGCCCGCGGCCAGCAGCAGCGCGCGCACGTCGGCCCACGGCAGGGCGCCGCCCCGCGATGGGAGGGTCAACCCCAGCCGGGGAGGATCGGGCCCGCCCGAGGGCGTGCGATGGCGAAGCGCCCGGTACGCCAGGGAGAGGCCCAGGACGGCCGCGCAGTCCCCCACGGAGTGGAAGAGCGGCACGTGCGCCTCATCGAGGACCTGGAATCCCCCGCACACCAGGCTCCCCTCCGGCCAGCAGACCGCCAGCGGCTTTCCTGCCCCGCGCGCCGCCTGGATGATCTGCCCGGCCCGCGCGCGGCCGCCGCCCGCCGTGGCCATGGTGAGGGGCACCACCACCTGGTCTACGCCGGGGTCACGCAGCACCGCCCCCAGCACCTCGCCGAAGGTCTCCTCCGGAAGGGCCGCGGTGATGTCCAACGGGTTTCTCACCGCCGCGTACGCCGGCAGCAGCGGCGTGATGCGCTCCACGGTCTCCGCGGCGAACGGCGCAAAGGTGTAGCCCCGGGGCTCCAGGGCGTCCGCCAGTATCACCGCCATCCCTCCCGACGACGTGACCACGGCCGCGCGGTTTCCCTGAAGGGGCGGCGCTGCGGCAAGGTAGGCCGCGGCCTCCAGGAGTTGCTCCAGGGTGTCCGTCAGCAGGAGACCCGCTGCCTGCGCCCACGCCCGCCACGCCTCGTCGGTCCCCACCAGGGCGCCCGTGTGCGAATGCGCCGCCCGGGCGCCGGCTTCCGACCTCCCCAGCTTCAGCGCGACGACGGGGATGCCGCCCGCTACGGCACGGCGGGCGACGGCGAGAAACCGCGGCGCGTCTCGAACCTGCTCTACGATGCAGGCGATGACCTTGACCCGGCCATCGTGCACGAGCCACTCGATGTAGTCCGCCAGCGTCAGGTCGGCCTCGTTCCCGGTCGAGACGAAGAGCCCGGCCCCCCAGCGGCGATCGGTGGCGCGATTGAGCAGGCAGCCGCCCACACCGCCGGACTGCGAGAGGATGGCCATCGGGCCCGGCCGGAGGGCCTCCACCTCGCCCACCGTGGAGAAGGTGAGGGCCACCCCGTCCCACGCGTTGACGAAGCCCTCGGTGTTCGGCCCCACGAGCCGGACCCCGGCCCCGCGCGCGGCCTCTCGCAGGCGCGCCTGGTGGCGCTCGCCCGCCTCGCCCGCCTCCGCGAAGCCCGCGCCGATGACCACCGCGAAGGGCACCCCGGCGCGCCCGGCCTCCGCCACCGCGTCGGCGGCCTGCGCCGCGGGCAAGCTAATCCACGCCACGTCCACCGCCTCGGGCGCGGCCCCGATGCCGGGGTAGACGGGAAGCCCGCCGATCTCACGGTGGCGGGGGTTCACCAGGTGGACGCGCCCATCATAGCCGTGGCGCCGCAGGAAATGCAGGGGCCGTGCCCCCGGACGCGACAGATCGCCGGGGATCCCGACCAGGGCGATGCTCTTGGGCGCAAAGAGTCGTTCCAGCGACAGCGCACCGCTCACGGGGTCCCCCCGCCGTCGGCCGCCGCCGGCCCGGCCGAAGTCCGGCGACCACGGGTGCCAAGTCCCTCCAACACGACGCCGAAAGACCGCCTTCCCGCAGGCCGCTCAAAAAGGTCCAGATGCTAGGCGGCGCGTGGATTCCGCATTCCGCAATCCGCATTCCGCAATGGAGAGATGGGCCTTTTTCAGCAGCCTGCTAACGCCGGGCGAGGGAAGGAGGAGAATCCATGGC
>DASPOZ010000332.1:0-9773 GCA_035625755.1 Candidatus Sulfotelmatobacter sp. | reverse complement strand
GGGGCAGGGGAGCGCGGTGGCCGCACGACAGGCGCACGGGGAGCCGAGGGGCGGGGGGTCCGGCGACGGCACCTCCGCGCCGCTGCGCCCCTGCTCCTCTGCGTGGTCGTGGCGGGCGGTTGCGCCGGCGCCAAGAAGGAGCCGCAGGCGGGCAGCGACCAGGAACTGCTGCAGAACGCGGAAACCGAACTGAAGGGGAAGAAGTACGAAGACGCCCGCCAGTCCCTCCAGCGCCTCATCAACCAGTACCCGGACAGCGAGCTGGTGGCCGAGGCCCGCCTGCGGAGCGCCAAGGCCCTCTTCGACCAGGAGCGGTACGAGGAGGCCCGCGCCGAGTACCAGCGCTTCCTGGAGCTGTTCCCGGAGCACGAGCGCATCGACGAGGCCCGCTATTACATCGGGCTCTCCTACTTCCGCCAGCTCGAGCGGGTGGACCGGGACCAGTCCTCCGCCCAGCACGCCCTGTCCCAGTTCCAGACGCTCCTCAAGACCATGCCCGACTCCACCTACGCCGAGGACGCCGCCGTCAAGGTGGCCATCTGCCGGCACCGGCTGGCGGAGAAGGAGATGTACGTCGGCGGTTTCTACTTCCAGCGGGCGCAGTACGGCGCCGCCGTCAACCGCTTCAATACCGTGCTGAAGGACTACGCCGGCATCGGCCTGGACGACGGGGCGCTCTACTACAAGGGCGAGGCCCTCTGGCGTCTGGAGCAGCGGGAGGCGTCCGCCCAGGCCTTCCAACGGATCGTGCGGGAGTTTCCCGAGTCCCCCTTTGCCCCCCAGGCCGCCAGCCGCCTCGGCGTGGTGCTGGTGAAGCCGGTGCGCCCCAAAGTGGAGGACACGCGCCCCTGGAGCGAGCGGGTGAAGAGCTGGTGGGGCGAGGTCGTGCGCAGCCTCGTCGACACCCCCATCCTGCAGGACACCTCGCCAGCCAAGTGAGGGGCCCTGGCCCCGGACGGCCGCCCATGGATCCCGAGCTGAGGCAGCTCCTGAACCAGGCCACCGCCGCCTTCCAGGCGGGTGACTACGAGGCCGCCGAGCCCCTCCTCCTGGCGCTGGCGGAACGCCCCCCGGTCTTCGCCAACGTGTACAACATGCTGGGGTTCCTCTACAGCCAGCGGGGCCTGCCCGAGCGGGCGGTGGACCTCTTCCGGCGCGCCCTCGCCATCAACCCGAACTACACCGAGGCCCAGCTCAACCTCACCATCACCCTGGCCGACATGGGGGTGTACGACCAGGCGCTGGATGAGTTCAGCAAGGCCCACGCGCGCGAGGAGCGTTCCGGGGCCCCCGTCTCCTCCCCCGTGCGCGATCGCCTGGCCAACGCCCACGCCAACCTGGGCCGCCTCTACCACGAGTTGCGCCTCTACGATCACGCCACGGCGGAGTTCGACAAGGCGCTGACGTGGGCCCCCCGCTTCGCCGACCTGCACTGGCGCAGGGCCCAGAGCCTGGCCGAGAAGGGGGACCTGGACCAGGCGGCCCGCGGGTTCCTGCGCGCCCTGGAGATCAACCCGCGCTACACCCAGGCCTACCTGGACCTGGGCATGGTGTTCCTGCGCCGCGGAAACCGGGAACACGCCATCCACGCGTGGCAGAAGGCCCAGAGCTTGGACCCGGAGAACCGGCTGGCCAAGATCTACCTGCGCCAGGCGGAGGCCCCCCCGGCGACCCCACCGGCCTGAGCCTGCCGCATGCGCCGCCGCACGCGGGCGATGCTGCAGGCGCATGGCGTGCGCCCGCGCCGGGGCCTGGGCCAGAGCTTCCTGGTGGCCCCCGGGATCGCCCGGCGCATCGTGGAGGCGGCGGGGGTCACCGCCAGCGACTTGGTGGTGGAGATCGGGCCGGGGACCGGGGCGCTCACGGAGGCCCTCCTGGCCCGCGCGGGGCACCTGCTGGCCATCGAGGTGGACCCCCGCCTGCACGGCCTGCTGTTGGACCGGTTCGGTACCCCGGACCACGTCACCTGGATCCTGGGCGACGCCCTGACCTACGACTACCAGGCCCAGGTCCCCCGGCTGGCGGCGGGGCGCCGGGCCCTGGTGGTGGCGAACCTGCCGTACGCCGTGGCCACGCCGATCCTGCTCCGGCTCCTGGATTGCGGGCGGCTCTTCGCGTGCCTCGTGGTCATGCTCCAGCGGGAGGTGGCGGACCGGCTGGCGGCCGCGCCGGGCACCAAGGCCTACGGGCCGCTCACCCTGGCGGTGCAGTTGCGGGCCGCCGCGCGCCGGCTCTTCCGCGTGCCGCCGGCGGCGTTTCACCCGCGGCCGGCCGTCGCCTCGGCCGTGGTGGCGCTGACGCCCCACGCGATCCCCCCTGTCCCCCCGGCCGAGTGGCCCGCCGTGGAACTGGTGGTGCGGGCCGCCTTCGGTCGGCGACGAAAGATGCTGCGCCAGGCCCTGGCCGCCCCCGGCACCGGGCTGGTGCCGGCCGGGGCGCCGGCCGCCCTGGAGGCCGCGGGGATCGACGGGCGCCGCCGGGGAGAGACGCTGAGCCTGGCGGAGTTCCGCCGCCTGGCCTCGCTCATGGCCCCCCACCACGCCGGGGCCGTCGGGTAGGGCTGCGGCCAGCGGACCGCCTCGGCCCCGGAAGAGGCACGCGCCCCCGCGGGCGGGCCGCACGCCCTTTGGCTGGGAGGAGGGGACGGGCAGTCGGGCCCGCCGCCGGCGCGGCGGGATCGAGGCAGAGGGCCCATGCCGAGAGTCCTCATCGTGGACGACGAGGTCCACATCGTGAAGATCATCGCCTACAAGCTCCGGGGGGCCGGTTACGACGTGGCCTCGGCGGGGGACGGGGTGGAGGCGCTGGAGGCGGTGCGGGCGAACCGGCCGGACCTGATCCTGCTGGACATCATGATGCCCCGCATGGACGGGTACCAGACCCTGGAGACCCTCAAGGGCGACCCGGCCACGCGGGACATCCCGGTGTTCCTGCTCACCGTCAAGAGCCGGGAGGCGGACCGGCAGCGGGGCTGGCAGCTCGGGTGCGACGACTACATCACCAAGCCCTTCAGTCCGGCCAAGCTGCTGGAGCGCATCGACCAGACGCTGAAGCGCGGCGGCGCGGCGGCGGGATAGGAGCCATGTTCCACATCGCCGATCCGGACGACATCAAGGCGGGCCGTGTGACCGACGTCTACTTCCTGCGCACCGTGGAGATCCTCTCCCGGCGGGGCATCCGCACGCCCGCCGTGGGCGAGGTGGTGCTGAAGGACTTCCCGCAGTCCTGGCGCTGGGGCATCTTCGCCGGGCTGGAGGAGGTGGCGCAGCTCCTGGCCGGGCTCCCCGTGGACGTGGACGCGCTGGAGGAGGGGACCCTCTTCCACCCGCACGAGCCGGTCCTCACCATCGACGGGCCCTACGTGGAGTACGCCCACTACGAGACGGCCCTCCTGGGGCTGCTCTGCCAGGCCTCGGGGGTGGCCACCAAGGCGGCCCGGTGCAAGAAGGCCGCCGACGGGCGCTCCGTGGTGAGCTTCGGGGCCCGCCGCATGCACCCGGCCATGGCCCCCATGATCGATCGCAACGCCTACCTGGGCGGCTGCGATGCGGTGTCGGTGGTGAAGAGCGCCGAGCTCATCAAGGAAGAGCCGGTGGGGACGATGCCCCATGCCCTGATCCTGCTGCTGGGGGATACGGTGGAGGCCGGGCGCGCCTTCAACGAGATCATCGACAAGCGGGTGCGCCGCGTGGTCCTGGTGGACACGTTCAACGACGAGAAGTTCGAGACCCTCCGCGTGGCCGAGGCGCTGGGGCAGGACCTGTTCGCGGTGCGCCTGGATACGCCGGGGTCGCGCCGCGGGGATCTGTTGCAGATCCTGCGCGAGGTGCGGTGGGAGCTGGACCTGCGCGGCTTCCGGCACGTGAAGCTCTTCGTCAGCGGGGGCCTGGACGAGGCGGACATCTTGAGGCTCAACCCCTTGGCGGACTCGTACGGCGTGGGGACCTGCATCAGCAATGCCCCCGTGGTGAACTTCGCCCTGGACCTGGTGGAGATCGATGGCCGGCCCCTGGCGAAGCGCGGCAAGCTCTCGGGCCGCAAGGCCGTGTTCGGCTGTACGGCCTGCGACGCCTGGGCGGTGCAGCCGGCCGGCCGGCCGGCCCCCGCCTGCGCCGCGTGCGGCGCGGCGATGGCGGCGATCCTGCGGCCGCTCCTGCGCAACGGCAGGCTCGTCCGCGAGCTCCCCCCCGTGCGGGAGCTGCGCGCCCGCGTCCTCGAGCGCCTCCAGCGCGTGGAGCTGTAGCTCCACGCGCGGGGCTCAGGGATCAGGGGTCGGGGGCCGGGGAACGACGTGACGACCGGTGCGAGGCGTTCCGGATCCGACCCCGCCAGTTTCCCCCCTGACCCCCGGCCGCCGTCTCCTCCGGGCTCGGACTCCGCCTCGCCCGTGGCCCCCGGCCCCCAGAGCGCAGAGGCGCTGGGAGAGTTCGGCCTCATCGCGCGCCTGCGGGCGCGGCTCGCCGGCCCGTCGCCCGGCCTCGTGCGCGGCATCGGGGACGATGCGGCGGTGCTCACCCCCACCCCCGGCCTCGCCCTCCTGGCCACCACGGATGCCCTCCTGGAGGAGGTCCACTTCTCGTTCCGCCTCAGCTCGCCCGCGGCCGTGGGCTTTCGCGCCATGGTGGCCAACCTCAGCGATATCGCCGCCATGGGCGGCATCCCCCGCGCCGCCCTGGTGTGCCTGGGGCTGCCCCCCGGGGCGGCCCTGGACGTTGTGGACGGCCTCTACGAGGGCCTCCACCGGGCGGCGGCATCCGCCGCCACGGCCGTCGCGGGGGGCGACACGGTGCGGTCCCCGGCGGGGGTCCTGCTGGCCGTCACGGTGCTGGGGGAGGTGGAGCCGGACCGGTGCGTGTCCCGCGCGGGCGCGCGCCCCGGCGACCGGCTGTGGGTGAGCGGGCCGCTGGGCGGCTCGGCCGCCGGCCTGGCCTGGCTGCGGGCGCACGGCCCGGGGGCCGAGGCGCCGGGCGCCGTGCGGGAGGCCGTGGCCTGCCACGAGGCGCCGGCCGCGCGCCTGGCCCTGGGCCGGGCGCTGGCGCTGGACGGCGTGGCGAAGGCCATGCTGGACGTGAGCGACGGCATCGGGGGCGACGCCCGGCGCATCGCGGAGGAGAGCGGGGTGGGGGTGCGCCTCGAGGCCGCCCGCATCCCCGTGCATCCCGGGGCCGCCGAGGTGGCCCGGCGCCTCGGGGGCGACGCGCTCGGCTGGGCCATCGGCGGCGGGGAAGATTACGAGCTGCTCTTCGCCGCGGATCCCTCCGTGGACGTGGCCGCCTGGGCGGCCCGCCGCGGCTTCCCCGCCCCCACCTGCATCGGGGCCGTCGTCCCGGCGGACGCCGGCTGCACCCTGGCCGCGCCCGACGGCTCCACCCGGCCCCTCCCCGGCGGCTACGACCACCTCGCCTCGAAGTCCTAGCAGGCTGCTGATAAAGGCCCAACGTCTCTCCCCGCCGCCTCGGCGGCAGCGGGTGGGCTGCGACGTACCGGCCCTCCCATTCCGCATTCCGCAATCCGCATTCCGCAATGGGAGGCGCCGCCTTGCCTCTGGACCCTTTTGAGCGGCCTGGGTGAATGAGGGTTTTTTCAGTAGCCTGCCAGTCTCCTGAGTCAGAGGTCCCTGGACGGGTCGTTCCCGCGCCCGTGCCCCGGGCCTGACGGGAAGCGTCCATTGGCGCGGGCGGTTGTGCTGCGTTCTGGCCGTCCCGTCGGGAACAGGCACGGGCATGGGCACGGGCACGGGTGGGAAAGCGGTTTTCGGACTCAGGAGGCTAGCTCGGATCGAATCCGAGGGCGAAGAGAAGCGCTTCGCGAACCTCTGCGAGCACCTGCGGTGATGCCGTGCCGACGAAGGTACGCAGGCCGGCTCGGGGCACGGTGGCGAGGTGATCCAGATTGATCGCGGAAGTGGCCTTGAGGCCGCATTCCGGTCCGATCACCACCTCGGAGGGGATGCCCCGAATGGTCGTGGTGATGGGGGCGACGGTGACGGTGTGGAGGTGTCCGATGACTTCCTGGCGGGTGAGGATGAGAACGGGGCGGCGTCGGCCGGGGGCTGGAAAGCTGAACTGCCAGACCTCGCCCCGATTCACTTGGGCCATTTCTGGGCCCTCAGGACCGGCGCGAATTCCTCGGGGGTCACCGGACGGCGCTGATACGCCTCCCGATGGCGCCTGACCTTCTCCGCCAGCGCCCGGCGTTTCAGCCAGAGTTCCAGCGCCTCCCGGATCGCCTCCGACCGTCCCCGCTGCTCCGGCTTCACGGCGGCATCCACCGCTTTCAGCAGCGACTCGTCAATACGAACTGTGATCGTCTTTGTCATGCGCAAGAGATTACAGATTGCGTTACGATTTGTGAATCCCAACCAGTGGACTAGGGGTCCAGGGCGTTGGGCGTCCGATGAGAGACAGCGAGCGGTTGACATGGCTCCCGGGTATTTGGTACAGGGTGGGCCATTTGCTTTGGCGCTGATGAGGGGCCGTTTCGGGCGGGAATGGGGTGCGGTGGCTGAGTGCAGGAGTGGCCGGTGAGTGGCGGCGCCGAAGGTTTGCGCGCGCAACCCCGGCCCGTTGTGTTTGAGAATCGGAGCCAACGGCCGCGGTATTGCCGGGGCTTCACCCGTCAGGCCGTCCGGCGTGCAGGGGAGAATGTGGTTCCGCCACGGCGCGGGCACCCGGGATGTGGACCTCGCATACAGCAGGAGGGGGAGCGATGAAGCGGGGACTTCTCTCACGCGTGAGGGTCTTGGGCCTGGGCGTTCTTCTTCTGGCCGGGGGCCTGCTTGCCGGAGGCCCCGGGCGGGGCCTCCGGGACGCCGAGGCGGCGTCCCAGCCCATCAAGATCGGCCTGCTCTACGGCATCACGGGGTTCGCCGCCATCTATACCAAGCCGGCCATCCACGGCCACGAGCTGGCCCAGGCCGAGATCAACGCGGCGGGGGGCGTGCTGGGCCGGCCGATCCAGTACGTCCTCCGGGACGACAAGAGCAGCCCCGAGGTGGCGGTCCGCATGGCCAACGAGCTGCTCCTCCGGGAAAAGGTGGATTTCCTGACGGGGACCCTCGCCAGCAGCGTCTCCCTGGCGGTCTCCGAGGTGGCCAGGAAGAACAAGGCGCTGTTTCTCGTCACCATCGGCAAGACGGAGGCCCTCACCTCGGACAAGGGGCACCGGTACGCCTTCCGGGTCGCCTCCAACACCCTCATCGAAGGGCGGCAGTTCGCCGAGCTGGAGAAGGGCACCCCCGCCACCCGGTACTACACCATCGCCAACGACTACGAGTACGGCCGCAAGATGATCGAGGCCTTCGTGGACCACCTGAAGAAGGTGAAGCCCCGGGCCCAGATCGTGGGGCAGGCGTGGCCCAAGCTGGGTGAGACGGAGTACACCCCGTACATCACCGCCATTCAGGCCGCCAAGCCCGACGTGGTGATGAACCTGGTCTACGGCGACATGTTCATCGCCTTCGCCAAGCAGGCGAAGCCCTACGGCTTCTTCGAGAAGACCCGGGTGATCACCGGGGCCGAGGTCGTCTCCACGGAGATGGCCGCCCCCCTGGGGAAGGACATGCCCGAGGGGATCCTGGGGAATTCCTACGACCTCTTCTATTGGCCGGACACCCCCGAGCACAAGCAGTTCGTCAAGGCCTACCTGGACAAGACCGGCGAGTCGTTCGTGCCGGGCTGGGCCATCCAGGGGTACATCGGCACCTACTTCCTGGCCGAGGCCATCAAGAAGGCCGGCACCACCGATACGGAGAAGGTGATCGACGCCCTGGAGGGTCTGACCATCAAGACCCCCATCGGCCCCATCACCATGCGGCCCTACGATCACCAGGCGAACCGCGGGCAGGTCTTCGGCGTGACGACGCATTCCGCCGACCATCCCTTCGCCATCCTGAAGGACGTGCGCTACATACCGGCGGACGGCTTCTGGCGGGACGTGGAGGAGATCAAGGCGCTGCGCGGCGCGAAGTAGCGCGCGGGGGCCGATGGCCGCGGGCCGGCGCCGGCCCGCGGCGTACCGGCCCGCAGAGCCGTGGATCTCTCCATCGCCCTCAATCAATGCCTGAGCGGGCTCACCCGGGCCGGCATCCTCTTCATGCTGGCCTCCGGGCTCACCCTCATCTTCGGCGTGGCCCGGGTGATCAACTTCGCCCACGGCTCCCTCTACATGCTCGCCGTGTACCTGAGCTACACGTTCCTCCGCCTCTTCGGCCCGGGGGGGGTGGGGTTCTGGCTCTCCCTGGGCGCCGTCGCCGCAAGCCTGGCCCTCATCGGCGGGGCCCTGGAGACGGGCCTGATCCGCCGCGTCTACGGGCGGGACCCCCTGCAGCAGCTCCTCCTCACCTTCGCCCTGGTCTACATCATCGGGGACGTGGTGAAGTTTGTTTGGGGGATCACGCCGAAATCGGTCTCCCGCCCGCCGTTCCTGGAAGGGGGTATCCCGGTCCCCGGCGGCAGCTTCCCGGTCTATAACGTCTTCGTCATCGCCCTGGCGGCCGCCGTGGGGGCGGGCCTCTGGCTGATGCTGGCCCGCAGCCGGCTGGGCTGGCTCATCCGCGCCGTGGCCGCGGACATCGAGATCACGGATGCCCTGGGCGTGAACGTGCCCCGCCTCCTGACGCTGGTGTTCATGCTGGGCGGCCTGCTGGTGGGGGTGGGGGGCGCCGCCGCGGCCCCCCTCACCGCCGGCGCCCTCGGCATGGATGTGGAGATCGTGATCCTCTGCTTCATCGTGGTCATCATCGGGGGGGCGGGGAGCCTCCTGGGGGCGGCCGTGGCGGCCCTGCTGGTGGGACTGCTGGAATCCTTCGGCATCCTGCTCCTGCCGCAGTTCGCCGTGGTGTTCATCTATGCCCTCATGGCGGGCGTGATGATCGTCCGCCCCTGGGGGTTGTTCGGCGTCCCGGGCCGGTCATGAACGGGTCCGCCTCCCGATGTCGCCGGGCCTGGTGGCTGCTGGCCGCCGTGCTGGCGGCGCTGCCCCTGGCGGCCCCGGGGTTCCACCTGCGCCTGGCCACCGAGATCGCGATCATGGCCCTCTTCGCCATGGGCTTCAACCTGCTGCTGGGCTACGGCGGGATGC
The DNA here is from genome assembly GCA_035625755.1 of Candidatus Sulfotelmatobacter sp. GTDB lineage: Bacteria > Methylomirabilota > Methylomirabilia > Methylomirabilales > DASPOZ01 > DASPOZ01. Next base: position 692 of record DASPOZ010000332.1, on the reverse strand, counting down.
TCTCGTTCGGTCACGCCGGGTACTACGCCGTGGGCGCCTATACCGTGGCCATCCTCACCCGGAAGGCCGGCCTGCCCTTCGCTTCGGCCTTCCTGGCGGCCCCGGCGGCCACGGCCCTGGTGGCATGGGTCACGGGATTCTTCTGCGTCCGCCTCCGGGGCTACTATTTCTCCATCCTGACGCTGGCCTTCGGCCAGCTCATCTGGGGCGTCATCTTCAAATGGACGGCCCTCACCAACGGGGACGACGGCATCGTGGGCATCGAGGCGCCGGCCCTGCTGGCCTCGCCGGCGGGCGCATATTACTTCACCCTCCTGCTCACGGGTGCTTGCGTCGCGCTCCTGTGGATGATCGTGCAGTCCCCCTTCGGGCGCACGCTGCTGGCCATCCGGGAGAACACGGAGCGGACGCAGTTCATCGGCGTCAACGTGAACCGCCTGCGCCTCTGCGCCTTCGTCCTCTCCGCCACGTTCGCGGGGGTGGCGGGGGCCCTCTTCGCCCCCTTCGACGGCAGCGTCTTCCCCAGCTTCGCCTTCTGGACCAGGTCGGGCGACGTGGTGATGATGGCCATCCTGGGTGGGATGCACTCCTTCCTGGGCCCGGCGCTGGGGGCGGCCATCATGCTGTTCCTGGACCATACCATCACCGCCTACACGGAGTACTGGCCCTTCGTGCTGGGCACGGTGCTGCTG
>DASPOZ010000331.1:0-4076 GCA_035625755.1 Candidatus Sulfotelmatobacter sp. | reverse complement strand
CGAGGGCCTTGATGTAGCCGCCCGGCTGGTAGATGGGCACCTTGTTGGAGTACTGCGGGTGGAAGCCCGCCCCCAGGGTCACGAAGGCGTCCCGCCGCAGCGCCCTGGCGACTTCCCGCGCCACCAGTTGTGGCTTGATGGGGACGTGGTCCGCCGGCACGTCGAAGAAGTGGTCCAGCTCCGCTTTCCGCTCGGCCTGGGCCGCCTGGATGCGCGGGAGGGCGGCCAGCGCCTCCGGGTCCCGCGGCCGCGGCGCGCCCAGCATCTTGACGGCGGCCTCGTGGAAGCTCTCCAGGAAGCAGCGGGCGTCGGCCAGGATGCCCAGGTCCACCGGGTACTGGCGGGCCATCTCGTTGGGGTCGATGTCCACCTGGATGATGCGGGTGCCGGGGGAGATCAGGGACCAGGTGAGGGTGGAGACATCGGAGAGGCGGCAGCCCACGGCCAGCACCGCGTCCGCATCCTTCAGCAGCTTGTTGCTGGCGATGGTGCCGTACTGCCCCACCATGCCCATGCAGAGCGGATGGTCCTCCGGGATGTTGCCCCGCCCCTTGGTGGTGCTCACCACGGGCACGCCCAGGGCCTCGGCCAGGTCCGTGAGCGCCTTCGCCCCGCCGGACCAGCGCACGCCGCCCCCCGCCACCAGGATCGGCCGCTGGGCGTTCAGGAAGGTCTCGCAGGCGCGGCGGACGAATTCCGGGTCGGGCCACACGCGGCGCGCGATGGGGCTGGGCTTCGTCGTGCCCGCGGCCTCCGGCTTCTCCACCTTGGCCAGGGAGACATCCTTGGGGATGTCCACGTGCACGGGGCCGGGGCGGCCCAGCCGCGCCCGCACGTAGGCCTGGCGCATGATCCGCGGCGCGTCCTGGGGCCGTTCGATGCGGGCGCTCCACTTGACCACGGGGCGCATGATCCCCAGTTGATCTATCTCGTGCCACTGGTCACGCCCCAGCTTGTCCTGGTCCTGGTTGCCTGTCAGCAGCACCAGAGGGACGGAGTCGCGGTAGGCGGCGGCCATGCCCACCACCGCCTGGCAGACCCCCGGCCCCACGTGGGTGATGAAGGTCCCCGTCTCGCCGGTGGCCCGGGCCCAACCGTCCGCCATGCCGGCCGCCACCTGCTCGTGGCGCACCGTGATGTACTTGATCTCCGGGCGGTCGTACATCGAATCCAGGATGTCGAAAATAGAGTTGCCGCTGATGCCCGGCAGGTAGCGGACGCCGTGATCGATCAGCGACTGGACGACCAGATCCGACCCGCGCATCGCATCCCCCTTATGTTTCCATGTGTGAGACAGACATTTCCCGCACGCTGCTCAAAAAGGCCCAGGTGCAAGGCGGCGCGCGATGTGCCGAGTGAGGCGTACTCCGGGTACGCCGCAGCGAGCGCGCGAGCGCGCCAACGCCGCAGATGGGCCTTTTTCAGCAGCCTGCTACCACTTGTATTCGCCGAGCTCCTTCACGATGTCCCTCTGGAACTCCCAGGTGGCCACTTGTTCCGTGGGCAGGACCTTGCTCTGCCGGCCCAGACGCACGTTCAGCTCCTGCATCCAGTTCAGGGCGGCCGGGCTCACGTAGCCGTTGGGCTGCATCAGCTTCTTGCGCACGAACCAGTCGTACACCCACGCCGCCTCGGCCGGGTCCTGCTTGGAGACCTTGGCCATGATGGCGATGGTGTCGTCCCGGTGCTCCAGCGTGTAGCGGACACCCTTGGCCTTGGCCAGCAGGAAGCGGCGCAGGTGGTCCGGCCGCTCCTTGATGATCTGGTCGGTGGTGACGACGACGTTGCGGGTCCACTGGGGGAGGACCTCGGCGAAGTCCACCAGCAGCTTGCGGTCCGCCCGCTCCACCTGGTGCAGGAATTCGATGGCCGCCACCGCCGCGTCCACCTTGCCGCCCAGGAGGGCCTTCACCCGGTCCGGGTCGCCCCCGGCCTGCACCAGTTGCACCTTCGTGGGGTCCAGCCCCTGGCGCTGCATGGCGGTGCGGAGCAGCAGTTCGGGGAAGGAATTCGGGGCCGTCACCGCCACCGTGCGGCCGTACAGGTCCTGCAGGTCCTTGACGTCCCTCTTGCTGAAGAGGACGTAGTTCAGGCCGGGCATGAAGCTGGCCACGATCTTCAGCTTGGCCCCCTTCTCGATGGCCGTCAGGGGGCTGGCCGGCGTGATCTCGATGCTCTCCGTGGCGCCGGCCACGACGGACCTCATCACGTCGGTATCACCGGGCAGGACCACGAACTCCACGTCCAGGCCGTAGGCCTGGTGGAAGCCCTTCTCCTTGCCGATGAGCTGGTGGAAGACGCTGTCCGCCTTCACGAACACGATGCCCGTGCGCCACTTGGGCAGCGCCTGGGCCGCCGCCGGCCCGGCCGCCCCCGCGGCCCACCCGAGGGCCAGCGCCAGCGCCGCCCCCCACATCCACCCGCCCATACCGTTATCCTCCCGATCCGCGGCCAGGCAGCCGTCGGGGGTGCTGGCGAGCCTATGCCAACGGGCTGGCCGGAGTCAATCGCTCACGCCATGATCGTTGTCATGCGGGCGGGACGGGGATCGGGACGGCAACGTTGACACACGGCAGGCCCTACGATATGAGAGAAGGCCAAGAGCCTATCCGAAGACTTCCCCCAGGCGCCTTTGGCAGGCCACCATCGGCTTCCGCCCGCAGGCACGAGCCCATCGCGCCCCGCCGCGCTGGGGCGCGCGAAAGTTGGGGACGGGAGCCGACGGTGGCCCGCCGGACTCAAAGCACAAGAGGTCTTGGCATAGGCTCTAACAGGACACTGAAAAGCCCTCTTTTGCCCAGGCTGCTCAAAAAGGTCCAGATGCAAGGCGGCGCGCGATGCGAGGTGCGAGACGTACGCGGTCGGTACGTCGCAGCGCCGCGCGAGCGCGCCAACGCCGCAGATGGGCCTTTTTCAGCAGCCTGTTAAGCCGCCGGCGGGTGCCGTGCGGCGTGGGGAGGGACCTCATGCCTATCGAGCGCGGGTACGTGGGGCGGATCCTGGACGTGGACCTGACGCGCGGCACCTCCCGCGCCATCCCGCTGGAGGCGGACGTGGCCACGCGGTTCCTGGGCGGCCGCGGCCTGGCCGCCCACTTGCTCTTCGAGCACCTGCCGCCGGGGATCGATCCGCTGGCGCCCGAAAACCTCCTGATCTTCGCCTCGGGCCCGCTGAACGGCACGCTCGTCCCGGGTTCGAACCGCATCGTCATCGCCGCCAAGTCGCCCCTCACGGACTGCTACGCCGCGTCGGTGGCGGGGCGCGACTTCGCGGCCATCCTCAAGTACGCCGGGTGCGACGCCCTGATCCTGCGGGGGCAGGCCCCCGCGCCGTGCTACCTGCTGGTGGCCGATGGCCAGGTGGCCGTGCGCCCGGCGGGGCCGGTGTGGGGGGCGCTCACCGCCCCGGCCACCGAGGCACTGCGGCGCGAGGTGAGCGATCCCGGCGCCTCGGTGGCCTGCATCGGGCCCGCCGGCGAACGCTTGGTGCGCTACGCCGCCGTGATCGTGGACGGGCACGCGGCCGGCCGCTGCGGCCTGGGGGCCGTGATGGGCGCCAAGCGCGTGAAGGCGGTGGTGGCCAGCGGGCGGGGCGGCGTGCGCGTGGCAGACCCGCGGGGCTTCCTGGCCCACTGCCGCGAGATGTATCCGACGGTGATGCAGAACCCCATCACCCGGAACTTCAGCGAGACAGGCACGGTGGGCGTGGTGGAGAAGGTGAGCTTCTTCGGCGTGCTCCCCACGCGCAACTTCCGGCAGGGGACCTTCGAGGACGTCAAGGGCATCGAGGGGGACACCTTCATCGATCGGTACAAGGTGCGGGACCAGGCCTGCCTGGGCTGCCCCGTGGCCTGCGTGAAGGTGAGCCGCGTCCGGCGGGGGGAGTACGCCGGTTCCTGGTCCGAGGGGCCGGAGTACGAGACGCTCTACGCCCTAGGCAGCACCTGCGGCAACGGCGACCTGCCCTCCATCATCCACGCCGATCACCTGTGCGACCAGCTCGGGCTGGACACCATGTCGGCCGGCGGCTCCATCGCCTTCGCCATGGAGTGCGCCGAGCGGGGACTGCTTTCGCGG
>DASPOZ010000330.1:0-4800 GCA_035625755.1 Candidatus Sulfotelmatobacter sp. | reverse complement strand
TGCCACAAGGCGCGGGTGGTGGGGGACCTCCTGTTCGTGAACTACGAGCAGTACAGGAACAACCCGGCCTTCGACAAGCCCGGGTGGGTCATCTACGACGTGTCGCGCCCGGCCAGCCCCCGCCAGGTAGCCTTCGTTCATACCCACGGCGTGGGCGTGCACCGCTTCAGCGTGGACGAGGGCCACGCCTACATCACCACCGAGGTGGAGGGCTACCTGGGCGCCATCACCGTAATCTATGACCTGGCCTCCCCCGCGAAGCCGCGCGAGGTGTCCCGCTGGTGGCTGCCGGGGCAGTGGACGGCCGGCGGCGAGACCCCCACCTGGGAGGGGAAGCGCCACCGCACGCACCACGCGCTGCGCTGCGGCGACCGGCTGGCCATCGGCTGCTGGTACGGCGGCCTGGCCCTGGTGGACATCTCGGACATCGCCCGCCCCCGCACCCTCTCGTACCTGGATTGGAGCCCCCCATACCTCGCCCCCACCCATACGGCCATGAAGATCCCCTGGAAGATCCGCGAGCGGGACATCCTGGTGGCCACCGACGAGCACATCACCGACGCCCACACGGACCCCTCGCCCTTCTTCTGGGTGGTGGACATCAGCGACGAGTCCAAGCTGATCCCCGTGGCCAACCACATCGTGCCCGAGTCGGCCGTGAAGAACACCACGGGCCGCTTCGGATCGCACCAGCCCCAGGAGCAGCTCTATCCCGGCGACAACGTGCTCCACGTCACCTGGTTCAGCGGCGGCCTGCGGGCCATCGACATCTCGGACCCCTACGTCCCCCGCGAGGTGGGTCACTTCGTGCCGGACCCGGGGCCCGGCGCCAAGTCCGCCCAGTCCAACGATGTGTACGTGCGGCCCGACGGCCTGGTCTTCGTCATCGATCGCATCAACGGCCTGGACATCCTCGAGCGCGGCGCTGGGCCCGGCGGGGCGGCGAAGAAGGTACGGGCGAGGCCGGCCGCGCGGCGCGCGGCGCCGGCGAGGGGGCGCCGGGCCGCGGCCGGGCCGAAGGTGAAGGCCCGCGGCCGGGCCGCGAAGCGACCCGCCCGGCGGGGCCGCGCCGGCCGCCGCCGCTGACCGCCCCGCCCTCCGCTCACGCACCCCAAGGGCCCCCGGACCGCCGGGGGCCTTTTCATTGGACGAGCGTGTTGCTCCGCTGCTAACGTTAGGGACACTCTGGCGCCCGATCCCCCGGGGGAAGTCCCATGCGCATCCTGTTCGCCGCGTCCGAGGTGGTCCCCTTCGCCAAGACCGGGGGGCTGGCCGACGTGGCCGGCGCCCTCCCCAAGGCGCTCCGCAAATTGGGCCACGACGTGCGCGTGGTGCTCCCCCGCTACCGGATCGTGGATGCCGCCGGGCACCGCTTGACCCCGCTCCTGGACGCGGTGGCCGTCCCCGTGGCCGGGCGGGTGGAGCGGGCCGCGATCCTGGAGGGCCGCATCCCGCCGGACGTCCCGGCCTACTTCGTCCGCTGCGACCGCTACTTCGACCGGGACGGCCTCTACCAGGTCCAGGGCGTGGACTACCCGGACAATGCGGAGCGCTTCGCCTTCTTCTCCCGCGCCATCCTGGAGCTGGCCCGCGCGCTGGACCTCCGCCCGGAGGTGATCCACTGCCACGACTGGCAGACGGGCCTCGTGCCCGTGTACCTGCGCACCCTGTACGCCAACGACCCGGCGCTGGCGCCGGCCGGCGTCCTGTTCACCATCCACAACATGGGCTATCAGGGTCTCTTCCCGCCCGAGGCGCTGGATAGCTTCGGCCTCGGCCGGGACCTGTTCACCCCCGCCGGGATCGAGTTCTACGGCCGGGTGAACCTGCTGAAGGCCGGCCTCGTCTTCTCGGACCTCCTGAATGCGGTGAGCCGGCGCTACAGCCGCGAGATCCAGACCGAGGAGTTCGGGCACGGCCTGGACGGCGTGCTGCGGGCCCGCAGCAAGGACGTATTCGGCATCCTCAACGGGATCGACCAGGAGGAGTGGGACCCGGCCACGGACCAGTACCTGGCCGCACGCTATGCCCACCGCGACCTCGCCGGCAAGGCCGCCTGCAAGGCGGACCTGCAGCGCGCCGTGGGCCTGCGCGCGGACCCCGCGGCGCCCCTCTTCGGCGTCATCTCCCGCCTGGCCGAGCAGAAGGGGATGGACCTGGTGGCCGATGCCCTGGAGACGATCCTCGAGGTGGGCGGCCAGTTCGTGCTGCTGGGCACGGGCGAGCCCGCCCTGGAGGACCGCTTCCGGGCCGCCGCCGTGGCCAACCCGGGGCGCGTGGCCGCCGTCATCGGGTTCGACCTAGCCCTCTCCCACAAGATCGAGGCCGGGGCGGACTTCTTCCTGATGCCGTCCCGCTACGAGCCGTGCGGCCTGAACCAGATGTACAGCCTCCGCTACGGCACCATCCCCATCGTCCGCGCCACCGGCGGCCTGGACGACACGGTGATCCCCTACAACCGCCGGACGGGCGAGGGGAACGGCCTGAAGTTCGAGGCCGCCACGGCCGACGCCCTCTGTCTGGCCATCTGCCGCGCCGTCGCGCTCTACCGGAACCCGGCCGCCCGGCAGCACCTGATCGCCAACGGAATGCGCGGCGACTTCTCGTGGGACCGTTCCGCCCGCGAGTACGAGGCCTTGTACCGCGAGGCGGCCCGCCGTCGCGCCCTGAGCGCGCAGGCTGAGGTCCCGGGTATGCGGCGGGCGTGAGGGGTGAAGCGTGAGGCGTAAGGCGGAGGGGGCGGGGGTTTACGTCTCACGCCCTCACGCCTTACGGGCGTTCCTTGCGAGGCGTAAGGCGCGGGGGGTGAACGGAGAAGAGGAGGGTTCCCATGCGGAAGCCGCACAAGAAGTTGGATCTGTGGAAGCTGTCTATGGACCACGCGGTGCAAGTGTATAAGGTCACAGAACGGTTTCCGCAGGAGGAGCGATACGGAATCACCGGCCAGATCCGGCGGGCGGGAATAAGCATTCCCAGCAATATTGCGGAGGGAGCGGCCCGGCAGACCCGAAAAGAGTTTGTCAACTATCTGCATATGGCGCAGGGCTCCTTGAGCGAGATGGACACGCTTCTCGAACTTGCCAAGCGGCTGGAGTTTCTTCCTCTCGAAGACTGGAACACGCTGGACAACGACATGGAGCGCATGGATAAGATGCTCAGCGGCTTGATCCGCCACCAGAAGCGCCTTCAGGTCACCCCGGGACGCACGAGGCCCTAATCCCCTTACGCCTCACGCCCTTACGCTTTCGCGCCTTACGTTTCACGCCTTACGCCTTACGGCTCTTGCGCGCAGGGAGGCCAATGAACGAGCTGAGACCCATCGAGGCGGTGGCGAAGGACGCGGGCCTCACGGCCGGCGAGGTGATCCCCTACGGCCGGCACGTGGCCAAGGTGCCCCTGGCCGCGCTCCAGGCGCGGCGCGGCGGGCCCGACGGCAAGCTGGTGGTGGTCTCCACCATCACTCCCACGCCGGCCGGCGAGGGGAAGACCACCGTCTCCATCGGCCTCGCCCAGGGGCTGTGCCGGCGGGGACGGCGGGCGGTGGCGGCCCTGCGCGAGCCCTCCATCGGCCCCTGCCTGGGGGTGAAGGGCGGCGGCACGGGGGGCGGCCGCTCCCAGGTCCTCCCCATGGAGGACATCAACCTGCACTTCACCGGGGACATCCACGCGGTGGGCAGCGCGCACAACCTGCTGGCCGCCACCGTGGACAATCACGTCTACCACAGCAACGAACTGGGCATCGACCCGCGACAGGTCCTCTGGCGCCGCGTGATGGACATGAACGACCGGGCCCTGCGCCAGATCGTCCTGGGCCTGGGGGGCAAGACCCAGGGCGTGCCGCGGGAGGACGGCTTCCTGATCACGGCCGCGTCCGAGGTGATGGCCCTCCTCTGCCTCAGCGACGACCTGGCGGACCTGAAGGCCCGCCTCAACCGCATCCTGGTGGGCTTCACCTATGCCGGGAAGCCGGTCCTGGCCGAGGCCCTGGGCGTCACCGGCGCCATGGCCGCCCTCCTGCGCGACGCCATCCACCCGAACCTGGTGCAGACCACCGAGGGGACGCCGGCCCTCATCCACGGCGGCCCCTTCGCCAATATCGCCCACGGCTGCAACTCGGTGGTGGCCACGCGGCTGGCCCTGAAGCTGGGCGAGGTGTGCGTGACGGAGGCGGGCTTCGGGTTCGACCTGGGGGCCGAGAAGTTCTTCGACATCAAATGCCGCACAGCGAACCTGGCGCCGGACGCGGTGGTGCTGGTGGCCACGGTGCGGGCCCTCAAGTACCACGGCGGCATCCCTCTGGCGGACCTGGACAAGGAGAACCTCCGGGCCATCGCCCTGGGCATGGACAACCTGGAGAAGCACGTGGAGGACATCCGCATCTTCCGCGTGCCCCTGGTGGTGGCGCTGAACCGCTTCCCGTCGGACACGGAGCCCGAGCTGGACCTGGTGCGGCGGAGCTGCGAGAGCCTGGGCGTCCCCGCCGTGGCGGCGGACGTGTTCGGGCAGGGGGGCGCCGGCGCCCTGGACCTGGCCGACGCGGTGTGGCACACGGTGCAGCGCCTGCCGTCCCGCTTCACGCCCCTGTACGAGTGGGAGCTGCCCGTGAAGGCCAAGATCGAACGCATCGCCAAGGTGATGTACGGCGCGGGCAGCGTGTACTACACCCGGGCGGCGCGCGCCCAGATCGAGCGGGCCGAGGCGCTGGGCTACGGCCGCCTGCCCATCTGCATGGCCAAGACGCCCCAGTCCCTTTCGGACGATCCGGCCGTCATCGGCCGCCCCCGCGACTTCGAGGTGACG
>DASPOZ010000329.1:0-5355 GCA_035625755.1 Candidatus Sulfotelmatobacter sp. | reverse complement strand
CCAGGGCGATGAGCACGGCCGCGGTCCCGCCGGGCGCCAGCCGGCCGCCGGCCTGGGCAAAGACATCCCTGAAGTTCAGGGACCCGAACACGTGGAAGATGAGGAAGAGGGCCAGCAGGAACCCGGCGTCCCCCACCCGGTTCACCACGAAGGCCTTCTTGCCGGCCGTCGCCGCGCTGTCCCGCGTGTACCAGAAGCCGATGAGGAGGTACGAGCAGAGGCCCACGCCCTCCCAGCCCAGGAACATCACCAGATAGTTATCGGCCAGCACCAGCATGAGCATGCTGGTCATGAACAGGTTCAGGTAGGCGAAGAAGCGCGGCTGGTCCGGGTCCTCCCCCATGTAGCCGATGGAATAGACGTGGATGAGGAACCCCACCACGGTGACCACCAGGATCATCACGGCGGAGAGCGGATCCAGGAGCAGGCCCCAGTGTGCGTCCAGGTTGCCGGCCCGGATCCACGGGGCCAGGACGACGGAGACGCTGCGTTCCTCGGCCGGCCGGCCCAGCAGGAAGGCCAGGGCCCTGAGGGCGTAGAACATCCCCAGGCCCGCCGCGGCGCTGGCGACCACGCCCACGGCCCGCCGGGGCATCCGCCGTCCCCCGAAGACGAGGACCAGGAACCCGAGGGCCGGGAAGCCCGGCACCAGCCAGATCAGATCAGGCATCGCACCGTCTTTCATTGAGGATTTGTGATTGAGGATTTGTGATTTCGAACCCGGAAGTTTCGGTCCTCAATCCGCAATCCTCAATCTTCAATCCTCAATCTTCAATGGTTTCCTAGCCTTTCATCAGGTTCATGTCGGTCACGTCCACGGTCTCCCGGTGGCGGAAGATGGCGTAGATGATGGCCAGCCCCACGGCCACTTCGGCCGCGGCCACCACCAGGATGAAGAACACGAAAATCTGGCCGTCCAGCGCCTGGAAGAAGCTGGCGAAGGCCACGAAGGTGAGGTTCACCGCGTTCATCATCAGCTCCACGGACATGAAGATGATGAGCACGTTGCGCCGGGTGGCCACCCCCACCACGCCGATGGCGAAGAGGACGGCCCCCAGGGCCAGGTACGCCGGCAGCGGCACCGCCATCACTCGAACCGCTTCTTGGCCATGACGATGGCCCCCACGATGGCCACCAGCAGGATGACCGATGTCAGCTCGAACGGGAACACGTACTCGGTGTACAGCAGCCGGCCCAGGAGCTGGGCGTTGCCGCGGGCCGCCACCACCGCCGGCGGGAACGCCCCGGCGCTCGCCGGGGCCCGCACGGCCACCGCCACCACGGCCAGCTCGGCCAGCAGGGCCAGGGCCAGGAGCACCCCCAGCCCCACCTGCAGCCGGCCCTCGGGGAGGTGCCAGGGCCGCTCCTCCCGGCGCAGGTCCAGCAGCATGATGACGAAGAGAAACAGCACCATGACGGCGCCGGCGTACACCGTGATCTGTATGACCCAGAGGAACTCGGACCGGAGCAGCAGGAACAGGAAGGCGATGCACAGCATCGTCACCACCAGGGAGAGGGCGCTGTACACCGGGTGGCGATGGGCCACCACCAGCAGGGCCGCCAGGATGGCCACGAAGGCCAGCACGGCGAAGAGGACGACCTCCATGGCGCCCCCCGCGGCGCTCACGACCACCACACCATGAGCGCGCCCGTCAGCGCCAGGTTCAGCAGGGCCAGGGGCAGCAGCCGCTTCCAGCCGAAGGCCATGAGCTGGTCGTACCGGAACCGGGGCAGCGTGGCCCGCAGCCAGATGAAGACGTAGAGGAAGGCGAAGACCTTCAGCAGGAACCAGACCACGGGCGGCAGCCACGGCCCCCGCCAGCCCCCCAGGAACAGCGTGGTGGCCAGCGCGGAGGCGGTGATCATGTTGGCGTACTCCGCCATGAAGAACATGGCGAACTTCATGGAGCTGTACTCCACGTGGAACCCGGCCACCAGCTCGGTCTCGGCCTCGGGCAGGTCGAAGGGGGCGCGGTTGGTCTCGGCCAGGGCGCAGCAGAAGAAGATGCAGAACCCCAGGATCTGGGGGACGATGAACCACACCCGCCCCTGGGCCCGCACGATGTCCACCAGGCTCAGGGACCCGGCCCACATCACCACGCCGATGATGGAGAGGCCCATGCTCAGCTCGTAGCTGATCATCTGGGCCGAGGAGCGCAGGCCCCCCAGCAGGGCGTACTTGCTGTTGGAGGACCAGCCGGCCAGGACGATCCCGTACACCCCCAGGGAGGACACGGCGAAGATGTAGAGGACGCCCACGTTGATGTCCGTGATGCGCATGTCCAGCGGGGTGGAGAGCAGGCCGAACAGGGTGGTCGTGTCCCCGAAGGGGATCACGGCGAACGAGATCAGGGCCGGCGTGAGGCTGAGGGCCGGGGCCAGCAGGAAGATGACCCGGTCGGCCCCGCGCGGGACCAGGTCCTCCTTGCAGAGGAGCTTGATCCCGTCGGCGATGGGCTGGAGCAGGCCGAAGGGGCCCACCCGGTTGGGCCCGAGGCGGACCTGGATGTCCCCCACCACCTTCCGCTCCACCCACGTCATGTAGGCCACGGCCAGCATCAGGCAGCCGAAGACCACCACGATCTTGACCAGGGCCGTCACCAGAAAGGCCAGCATGCCAACCCCTAGCGGGCCGCTGAAAAAGGCCCAGCATCTCTCCCCGCCGCCGACAGGACGGCAGCGGGTGACGCGTTGGCGCGCTCGCGCGGCGCTGCGACGTACGGACCAAGTACGCCTCGCGCCTCGCCTCGCGCGCCGCCTTGCATCTGGACCTTTTTGAGCGGCCTGCGGAAATGCACGTTTTTCAGCATCGCGCTAGAAGTCGGCCACCCCGCGCAGGGGGCAGGCGCGGTCCCGGATGTGCCGTTCGAACTCGTCCCGGAAGTACTTCAGGTAGCTCTCCACGGGCATGGCGGCGGCGTCGCTGAGGACGCAGATGGTCTTCCCCTTCATGTTGTCGCAGGCGTCCAGGAGCGTCTCCAGGTCCCCCGGCCGGCCCTCGCCGCGCTCGATGCGGGACAGGATCTTGTGCAGCCACGCCGTGCCCTCGCGGCACTGGGTGCACTGCCCGCAGGACTCGTGGCGGTAGAAACGGGAAACGACCTCGCCCACCCGCACCATGCAGGTGGTCTCGTCGATCACGATGACGCCCCCGGAACCCCCCATGGACCCGGCCGCCGCCAGGGACTCGAAGTCCATGGTCACGTCCAGGTGCTGGTCCGTGAGGACCGGCGCGGAGGAACCGCCGGGGATCACCGCCTTGAGCCGCCGCCCGTCCCGCATGCCGCCCGCGTGGGTGAAGATCAGCTCCCGCAGACTCACGTTGATGGGGAGCTCGTAGTTGCCCGGCCGCTTCACGTGGCCGCTCACGCTGAAGATGCGGGTGCCGGTGCTCTTGGGGGTGCCGATGCCGGCGTACCACTCGGGCCCCCGCAGCACGATGTGGGGGAGGTTGCTCAGCGTCTCCACGTTGTTGACGACGGTCGGCTTCCGGTAGAGCCCCTGCACGGCCGGGAAGGGGGGCTTCAGGCGCGGCTGCCCGCGCTTGCCCTCCAGGGATTCGATGAGGCCGGTCTCCTCGCCACAGATGTAGGCCCCGGCCCCCCGGTGGAGGTGCACCTCGATGTTGGCTCCGCTGCCCAAGATGTTCCGCCCGATGTAGCCCTTGGCCCGGGCCTCGTCCAGGGCCTGCCCCAGGACGCGGGCCCCGTGGGCGAATTCGCCGCGGCAGTAGATGTAGGCCGCCCCGATGCCCACGGCGTAGCAGGCGATGAGGATCCCCTCCAGGAGCTGGTGCGGGTCTTGCTCGATGAGTTGCCGGTCCTTGAAGCTGCCCGGCTCGCTCTCGTCGGCGTTGCAGCACAGGTACTTCAGCGGGGCCGCCTTGGGGATGAATCCCCACTTCATCCCGCAGGGAAAGCCTGCGCCGCCGCGCCCGCGCAGGCCGGACTTCTTCACCAGCTCGATGACCTCCTCGGGCTTGTACTCCCCCAGGGTCTTGCGCAGCGCCTGGTAGCCCCCCTGGGCCTCGTAGTCCGCCAGGGACCCGCCGTACCCGGGGGTCTCGGCCCGCTTGAGGAGGATCCGTTCGACGGCGTCCGGCATGATCGCCCTAACAGGCTGCTGAAAAAGGCCCATCTGCGGCGTTGGCGCGCTCGCGCGGCGCTGCGACGTACGGACCGAGTACGCCTCGCACCTCGCATCGCGCGCCGCCTTGCATCTGGAGCTTTTTGAGCAGCCTGGCCAAAGATACGTTTTTCAGCAACTTGCTAAGCCCCCCCGGCCCGCTGCCGGAGGCCTGTGAGGATCTGGTCCACCTTGGCCTCGGTGAGGTTCTCGTAGTACTCGCCGTTCACCTGCATCACGGGGGCGGTGCCGCAGGAGGCCAGGCACTCCATCCGCCGCAGCGTGAAGAGCCCGTCCGGGCTCGTCTCGCCGACCTTGATGCCCAGGGCCCGCTCCAGGTGGGCCAGGAGCCGCTCGGCGCCCAGCAGGGTGCACGAGAGGTTGTGGCAGAAGAGGATTTCATACTTGCCGACCGGCCGCAGGCGCAGCAGGTCGTAGAAGGTGGCCGTCTCGGCCACCTCCACCGGATGGAGTCCCAGGTACTGGGCCACCTCGGCCAGGGCCTCCTGGCTCAGGTAGCCATCCCGCACCTGCACCTCGTGCAGGATCGGGATGAGGGCCGACCGCTTCACCGGGTAGCGGCCCAGGATCCGCTCAAACGTCGCGACCATTTCGTCCGAGAACATACGATTCCGACTTCCCTCTTCATCGTTCCTGAGCTACCCCGACGGCGGAGCGGGACCGTCCCCTCCAAGCCGCAGGAGACTTATGTCGCGGAGGCGGCTCAAAAGGGCCCAGATGCAAGGCGGTGCGTGAAGCGCTGAGTGAGGCGTACTTCTGGTACGCCGCAGCGAGCGCGCGAGCACACCAACGCCGCAGGTGGGCCCTTTTCAGCCGCCTCCCCTTCTACAGCCCGCCGATCCGGGCGACGGGCCAGTAGCGGAATACGGCCCGCCCGATCACGCTTTCCACAGGGACGAAGCCCCACACGTGGCTGTCCAGGCTCCGGTTCCGGTTGTCGCCTAGGACGAAGAGGTGGCCCTCCGGCACGCGCAGGGGCGGCAGGTCGTAGGCCGGGGGTTCGGCCACGTACGGTTCCGCCGTCGGCCGCCCGTCCACCAGCACGCGCCCGCGCTCCACCGCCACCACCTGCCCCGGCCCCGCCACCACGCGCTTCACCAGGGCCGGCGTCCCCGCAGCCGCGGCGGGGGGCGGGACGAACACCACGATGTCGCCGGGGCGGGGCGGGTGGAACCACCGGACCACCTTCTCTGCCACGATCCGGTCCCC
>DASPOZ010000328.1:0-5354 GCA_035625755.1 Candidatus Sulfotelmatobacter sp. | reverse complement strand
TGTGTCAGTCTATCCCGGCCTAGCGCGCCGCGTAAGGATGTGGCCTATCTCCGCCCCAAATAACCGACCACGGTGAGGGGCAACGCCATCCTGCGGCCGCATTATCTGGCGGGGCCCCGCAGTATAAGGAGTTGAAGGATTGGGTCCGGGTCCCGGGACGGGCATGGGCATAGGAGAGGCCAGAATGCGGTCTGCGGGACCGCGAACAATGCACTACCCTGCGGGATTCCACATCCCTACTCGGATTCAACGCCGGCGGCGGGCCTTGGCTCGCCGCTCCGTGCCCTTCCGGGCCGCTACCGGTCGCCGATGGGGGGCGCGGGCGGCGGCGCGGCGCTTGGCGGCGGGGCGGGGCGGCTTCGGCGGGTAGTAGCGCATCTCCAAGGTCATCGTGGGCTGAGTGACACGGTAGGGGCCGTGGGGCATCCCCGGGGGGCGGCAGGCGTACATGCCGGCGGTGAAGGTCTGATGCTTCGCCAGGTCCATCAGCTCGCCTTCCAGGATCCAGACCTCCTCCCAGAAGTCGTGCGTGATGGTGTCCTTCGTCTCGACCCCCGGCTCGAAACGCAGCAGCCGGGTGACGTTCCCCTTCTCGTCCTTGCTGAGAATCTTCTGGGTCACGCCGGGCCCGCCCGCGCCCATCTGGGCCGACCCCGTCACCGGCTCCCACGGGATGGTATCCGGCCTGAAGAACTCCAACTCCGCCTTGGGCATCGCTCTTCCTCCCTTCTGACCGGCACGCCCCTACGCCCGGGGGCGGGGACGGCCGAGCGCCCGTGCCGTATGCCTATCGCGCCCATCGGCCTCTGTCAAGCACAAGGGCGGAGCGGGGGACAGCTCCCCTCCCGGCGCTCTCTGCCCATCGCTCACAGGCGGCGCGTCTGGACGGCTGGCCCCGGCACGCGGCGCCGGCCAGTTCCGCAGTTCGGGAATTCCCGAAATGCGGAAGGGGCCTGCGGGGGGACCCCCCCGCGAGGCGTTCGCTGGGTGTGGGGTGGGTGGCGCGCTGTCCCTGAAGGCAGGCGGTTACTGAGGGGACCGGGCGGCGGCCGGGCCGGCCACACCGGAACTGGGGGGCGCGGCCCGCATGGCCGCCAGCACCCGGTCCGGGCGCGCTGGAAGGTCCACGACGCGGGCCCCGGTGGCGTCCGCCACGGCGTTCAGGATGGCCGGGGCCACCGGCACCATGGTGGACTCCCCCGCCCCCTTGGCGCCGAAGGGTCCCGAGGGCTCGGGAACCTCCACCATCATGGTCTCCACCTCGGGCATGTCCAGGGCGGTGGGGACCTTGCAGTCGCGCAGCCGTTTGCTCTTGCCGCTTACGAACTCCTCGCTGAGCGTGAACCCCACGCCCATGCAGATGCTGCCCTCGATCTGCCCGGCCACGCTGAGGGGGTTCACCACCCTGCCGAAGTCGTGGGCCGCCGCCATCTTGAGCACCCGCACCTCGCCGGTGCCCGTGTGCACCTTCACCAAGGCGGCCTGGGTGCCGTAGGAGAAGAAGGGGTAGGCCTGGCCCTCGCCCGTGTGGAGGTTGATGGCTGCGGTCACGATGTCGTAGGCGCCGGTGTGGCGCAGGGGCATCCCCTCGCGCCGGCAGAACTCGCCGGCCTCGGCCAGGGTAAGCCCCTCGCCGGTGGCCGGGTTCAGGAAGCGGCCGTCCCGCTGCTCCACGTCCGGGGCGCTCAGCAGCCGGGCCGCCCCACGGCGCAGGACCTCGCGCAGGTCCCGCGCGGCGAAGCGCACGGCGTTGCCCGAGATGTGCGTCTGCCGGCTGGCGCAGGTGAAATCGGCGTTGGGGGTGAGCAGCGTGTCGGCCACGGTGATGTCCACGTCCTCGTAAGAGACGCCCAGCTCCTCGGCGGCGATCTGGGCCAGCACCGTGGCCGTGCCCTGCCCCACCTCGGCCGCGCCGGAGTAGACCTTGATGCGCGTGTCCTTGGCCATCTCCACGAAGGCCTCGGCCAGGTTGCTCCGCCCCGTCTTGCCGAGGCCGAACCACATGGAGGCCAGCCCCACCCCGTAGCGCCAGCCGTCCTCGCCCCCGGCGCGGTTCAGGCGGTCCGCCTCGGCCCGCAGGCGCCGGTAGGCCGGTTCGGCGACGCGCAGCGTTTCCTCCATCTCCACGGTGGGGCCCAGGCGCTGCTGGGTGGGCGTCATGTCGCCCCCCCGCACGGCGTTGCGCATGCGCAGCTCCCACGGGTCCATGCCCAGCGCCTGCGCCAGGCGGTCCATGTGGATCTCGCCGGCGAAGGTCACCTGCGGCGCGCCGAAGCCGCGGAAGGCGCCGGCGTGCGGCTGGTTGGTGTACACCGCCGCCCCCTCGATCAGGACGTGGGGCCATCGGTACGGGCCGGCCGCCTGCACGGCCGATCGGGTGAGGACGCCGGCGGACCAGGTGCAGTAGGCCCCCGCCTCGATGAGGAGCTTCACGTGGGCGGCCGTGAGCGTGCCGTCCCGCCGGGCGCCCATGCGGTACCACATGCGGAAGGCGTGGCGCTTGGAGGTGCCATCCATCACGTCGCGGCGCGAGAAGACGAGCTGCACCGGGCGCCCCAGGCGCTGCGCCAGCAGGGCGGCGAAGACCTGCCCGGCCACGTCGTGTTTGCCGCCGAAGCTTCCCCCCGTGGGAGCCTGGATGACGCGCACCCGGTGCGCGGGGATCTGCAGGACGTTGGCGATCTCGTCGTGGATGTAGTGGGGGTGCATGCAGGACACCTCGGCGGTCACCCGGCCCTCGTCATCCAGGTAGGCCAGGGCGGCGTCCGGCTCCAGGTAGGCGTGCTCCACCATGGGAGTGGTGTAGGTGCCCTCGATCACCACGTCGGCCTCGGCGAAGCCCGCCTCCACGTCCCCCTGAGCGATGCGGCGGGCGAAGAGGACATTGCCGCGATCGTGCACGCAGGGCGCCCCCGGGGCCAGGGCCTCTAGCCCGTCCCGCACGGCGGGGAGGGACTCGTACTCCACCCGGATGTGACGGAGGGCCTCGCGGGCCTCGGCCCTGGACCGGGCGGCCACCACAGCTACCGGCTCGCCCAGGTACCGCACCTTCCCCTCGGCGATGGCCGGCTGGTCGCGCGTGAAGCTGCCGGGGATGCGCATCCCGCCCACGCGCTCGGCGCCGAAGAAGTCCAGGAGGGGAGGAAGATCGATGGTGCTGTCGGGGTCGATGAAGGACTTGTCGAAGAGGCAGAGGCTGTTGCGCGGGAAGTCGCCTGCCGTGATCACGTCCAGTACGCCGGGGAGGCCGCGGGCCGCGCCGGTGTCGATGCCCAGGATGCGGGCGTGGGGGTGGGGGCTGCGCAGGACCGCGGCGTAGACCATCCCGTCGCGCCGCCGGTCGCCGGCGTAGCGGGCGGCGCCCATGGCGCGCTCCAGGGAGCCCCGCAGGATGAAGGGCCTGCCCACCACGCGCAGCCCGTTGCCCCCCCCGCCCATCGGCTCGGGCGCGCGCGCTGCTTCCCCACGCAGGCGGGCCGCGGCCTGCAGCACCGCGTCGGAGATCCGGGGGTAGCAGCCGCATCGGCACAAGACCGAGGCGAGGCCCTGGACGACCTGGTGGCGGGTGGGATTCGGATTCCGCCGCAGGAGTTCCGCGGCGGCCATGATCTGGCCCGGCGTGCAGTAGCCGCACTGCACGGCGCCCGCCTCCACGAAGGCCCGCTGAAGGGGATGGGGGCGGCCGTCCGTTGAGAGGCCCTCGACGGTGAGGATATCCGCCCCGTGGGCCTTGGCCGCGTTTACCAGGCACGCCTTGGTGGCCTGCCCGTTGAGCAGCACCGTGCAGCAGCCGCAGTCTCCCTGGGAACAGCCGTCCTTGACGCCGGTCAGGCCGATGCGGTCGCGGAGGAGTTCGAGGAGGGTGGTGGAGCGCGAGACGTGCGCGGAAATCGGGCCGCCGTTGACGGTGAGCCTGATGAGACGCTGGCCTGACATGGGCCTCTCACTTCCCGGGGTTGGCGCACCCCATGGAGGTTGTCGGGCGTCCCGGCCTTTCAGGTTTACGGCGGTTGGAGAACGTGGCCGTCGCCTCGCGCAGGGGGCGGAAGGGCCGCTGCGAGCTTGGCAGCGCCATAAACCACCGTATCCTGCACCCCCGCCCGGCGTCAAGCGAAACCATGTCGCAACGACCCCCGGGCACGCGGCCCGGGGAGGGTGGGGGAGGGGGTGCGGGATTCAGGGCAGCCAGGCTCGGCCGGCGTTCACGTTGAGAGGCCGCGAACGGTTTCTCCCGGCCGCCCGCCCCGCCGAAGGGCCGTCAAGGTGCAGGCCAGGCGGCCGAGCCGCGTATGGGTACATCGTCGTAGCCGTCCACTGTCGTCCGGGGAGGGATTCCGCCCGAGTCGGGAGCCAGCGCCGGGTCCGAGCCCAATTGAGGCAGCTTGGAGGACGGCTGATGCGCGGCGTACCGACGCTTCCGGCGAGGGGCAGCCCGGACGAGGCGGGGGAGCCGGGAGCTTCCCCTACCAAGGGCTGATGAGCTTTCCGTGGAAGACCACCAGGATGGCGAGGTGGAGCCTGCGGATGCGTTCTGGCCTGTCCCTTGCTGCAAATCGCATGGTCGCGAATGACTGCCGTCAGTTCGGCCAGGGCGACCATGACCGAACCGATGTGGGAGGCACCCCGATGATGCAGCGCCAACCTCTACAGAGCGTGCCCAATCCGGACCTCCGGGTCGAGGCGGTGGGCTCGCTGCTTCGCAACGGCCGGACCCCCGCCTTGCCACTTCTGCGGGCGGGCGCGGGGCGCGTCGCAGGGGCGGGACCGGACGAGCCCGCCGACCTGGCAGGAGATCGCGGGCTTCTCCTCGCCGGCCTCGGCCTCGGGGCGGGCTTCCTCTCCGGCTTCCTCGGCATCGGTGGCGGGGCCATCATCGTGCCCGTGCTCGTGGCCGCCGCCCACGTTCCCATCAAACGGGCGGTGGGCACCTCGCTGGCCACCATCATCCCGCTCGCGCTGGTCGGGATCCTGACCGAGTTGCTGGTCCGGCGGGCCAACATCCATTGGACCTTGGGGGTCATCCTCACGGTCGCCTCGCTCCTCGGCTCGCACCTCGGCGGGAAGATCCTCCCGCACATTCCGGAGAAAGCCCTGCGGTTTTCTTTCGCCGCGGTCCTCCTCTTCGCCGCCTACCGGATGGCAACCGCGGCGCCCTCCGGCGCCGGCCTGCTGGTGCTCGAGGATGCCCCGTTCCTCGGCTACCCGCTGATCTTCGTCGTCGGGGGGATCGCCGGCGTCGCCTCGGTGTGCCTGGGACTCGGCGGGGGAATCATCATGGTCCCCGCCTTCACGCTCCTGTTCGGGGGATTTCCATTTCACGCCGCGCGGGCCACGGCCTTGTTGCAGGTCCTCCC
>DASPOZ010000327.1:0-8957 GCA_035625755.1 Candidatus Sulfotelmatobacter sp. | reverse complement strand
CCTCAGTGACCCACCCGTACACCATGGCGCCAAAAGTTATCAGGAAGAGGAGGCACCCCAACACCAACGACCCCATCACCGGCACGAACTCCGATTCCAGGAACATGACTTCCATCGGTTTCACCCCCTCCAGCGGAAAGGCCCCTCTCTGGTAGAGGCGGCCGGCCATGCCTCCAACCACCAATGTAAGGCCAAGGTCACGGCGCCGCCATGATGGATGGCACGGCCCCGCCTGACGCCCCGGCACGGCATGTTTTCCAAGGGTTACGCGGGGGCGTTCGGGGGTGGGCCACCGCCCCGGGCCGGCCGGCGCGGGCGTGGCCCCGGGGCGGCTCTCGGTGTACAATCGGCGCGGGACGGCGGCCTGCGGGGGTGGGCTGCGCGCATCTCGCTCTGCGAGAAGGAGGCGCGCCATGGATGCCCTGTTTGGCACCTATTCTTCCTGGTCGCTCCTGATCGTGCGTATCTTCCTGGGGGTGATCTTCTTCGCCCACGGGGCGCAGAAGGTCTTCGGCTGGTTCGGGGGCCACGGCCTCAGGGGGACCATCGGCTACTTCCGGCAGGCGCTCGGGGTCCCGCCGGCCCTGGCCGTGCTGGCGGCGTTCACGGAGTGCTTCGGGGGGGTGGCCGTGGGGGTGGGGTTCCTCGCCCGCCCGGCGGCGCTGGGGCTGATCGCCGTGATGCTGGTGGCCATCGCGAAGGTGCACGGGCGGCACGGCTTCTTCCTCAACATGGCGCAGACGCCCGGGATAGGGCACGGGATCGAATTCAACTTCGCCCTCATTGGGATGGCCCTGGCCGTCCTGGTGGGCGGGGCCGGGGCGGCCTCCATCGACCGGCTGATCGCCCCCCGGTAGCCTGCGCGGGTCCCGCCACGGCGTCGTGGCGCCCCGGGGCACTGCCTGCCGTCCTCGGCGCGCGCGTCCTCGTCACCCTCGCCGATCTCGTGCCATACTGTTGAGGTCTTCGTGGAGCCGCTGACGTTCTTCCTGGTCCTGTTCGCGGGGTCGGTGGTGGCGGGGGGCCTGGGGGCCCTCCTGGGCACCGGCGGCGGGGTCATCATCGTCCCCATGCTCACCCTGATGGCGGGCCTCAACATCCACTACGCCATCGGGGCCAGCATCGTCTCCGTCATCGCCACCTCCAGCGGCGCGGCGGCCACCTACGTGCGGGACCAGATCACGAACCTCCGGTTGGGCATGTTCCTCGAGATGGCCACCACCACGGGGGCCGTGGTGGGGGCGCTGGTGGCCGGCCTGCTGCCGGGAAGGGTGCTCTCGGCGATCTTCGGTCTCATGCTGGCGCACGCCGCGTGGACCATGATCCGCTCGCCCTGGGAGGAGCTGCCCAGCGGAGTGGAGGGCAGCCCCCTGGCCACGCGCCTGCGGCTCCACGGGGCGTACTACGATGCGGCGCTCCGGCGCAGGGTGGACTACCGGCTCACCGGCGTGCCCCAGGGGTTCGGCATGATGTGGCTGGCCGGATTGATCTCGGGCCTGCTGGGCATCGGCAGCGGGGTGTTCAAGGTCATCGCCATGGACATCATGATGCGGGCGCCCATGAAGGTGTCCACCACCACCAGCAACTTCATGATCGGCGTCACCGCGGCGGCCAGCGCCGGGATCTACTTCCTGCGGGGGGACATCCACCCGTTCATCGCGGCCCCGGTGGCCCTGGGTGTGCTCCTGGGCACGGTGGGCGGCACCCACCTGCTCCTGCGCCTGCGCAGCACGGCCATCCGCAAGGTGTTCCTGGCGCTGCTGATCGTGATCGCGGCGCAAATGATCTGGCGCGGGATCACGGGGGCCGTGCGATGAGCGGTCCCCAGGGAGAGACCGCGGGCCAGGAGGGGGTGGCGCCCCTGACCCGGATGGAGCTGGTCATCAGCTACGGACTGCGCATCGGGGTCCTCGTGAGCGCGGCGATCGTCTCCATCGGGGTCCTCTGGATGGCGGCCACGCGGGATACGGGCTATGCCAACATTCTGCCCCATCACCTGCGGGATATGCTCACCTTTCATCAAACCAGCGGGCCCGGCTACTTCCCCACCTCGCTCGCGGCGGTTGTCCGCGGGGCGGCGGCGGGGAGGCCGTACGCCGTCATCGGGCTGGGGATGCTGCTGCTCATCGCCACGCCGGTGGTGCGGGTGGCCCTCTCGGTTTTTTTCTTCCTGGCCCAGCGGGACTGGCTCTACGTGGGGATCACCCTGTTGGTCCTGGGGGTGCTGCTGGTGAGCCTCTTCAGCGGCATCGGATAGTCCCCTGAGTCAGGAGCCCCTGAACGGGTACGGGAAGGGGCACGGACCCAGAAGGGCGTTCGGGCTCAGGACGCTAACGCGGGGCACGCGCGCGCCCGCGGGGGTTGCCATGCGGCTACACGATCTACACTTCTTCCCGTACCCGCCTCTCTACCTCCTGATTTTTCTTCTGCTCCTCGGCCTGCTCCTGGTCCTCCTGCAGCTCGGGGTGATCGGGCTTGCCTACGAGCATCTGGGGCTGAGCCGGCGGGCCGCCATGGGCGTCCTCTTCGCCGCCCTCTTCGGCAGCGGGATCAACATCCCCGTGGCCCGCCTCCCGACGCAGCGCATGGTGGAGCCCCGGGTCGTCGAGTTCTTCGGCATGGAGTACGTGGTGCCCACCGTGCTGGAGCGCGGAAGCACCGTGGTTGCGGTCAACGTCGGTGGCGCCGTCATCCCGGTGTTGCTGGTCATCTACCTGATGGGCCGGTACGGGCTGAGCGGGCGGGCCCTGGCGGCGCTCGGCGCGGTGACGGTGGTGACCCACCTGCTGGCCCGGCCGGTGCCGGGCGTGGGCATCGCGCTGCCGCCGCTCCTCCCCTCGCTGGCCGCCGCCGGGGCCGCCCTCCTGCTGGACCGGCGGGCGGCGCCCCGTACCGCGTTCACCGCCGGCACCCTGGGCACGTTGATCGGGGCAGACCTGCTGAACCTGGGGGGGCTCCAGGGCCTGGGCGCCCCCGTCGTCTCCATCGGTGGCGCGGGGACCTTCGATGGGGTGTTCCTCACCGGGATCATCGCCGTGCTCCTGGCCGGCGGCCCGGGCCGGCGCCGGCGGGCCCGCCGGGGCGCCGCGCCCCCGCCGGGGTCCTGAAGAGGCCCGGCGTCTCTCCCCGCCGCCCCGCGGGGCCGGGGCAGGGCTGCGGCGCACGGAACCGCAGGGTGCCCGCTCCGTGCCGGGCCCCCGGGATGGCCTTTCAACGGCCCCGAACACCCATCAGAAAACAGGGAGGCCCACCCGCCGCAGGGCGCGGGTTGGCCCCCCCGGCCTCCGCCTCGGCCAGATCGTCGGGCGCGCTACGCCACGGCGGCCTTGGTCCTGGCCCCCGCCGGCACCTCGGGACGCCTGGCGATCGCCTCGCACACCAGCGCCACCACGGCCAGGACCGCCGCGGTGTAGAAGGCGCTCTGATAGTTCTGATACCTGTCGTACAGGACACCGCCGATGCGCGGCCCGATGATGCCCGCCACCCCCCACGCGGTGAAGAGGATACCGTAATTCACGCCCGCGTTCTTGGTCCCCCAGAAATCTGACGTCGTCGAAGCGTTCACCGAGAGCTGGGTCCCGTAGCAGTAGTAGACGATGAACACCATGACGTACAGGGCCACGGGGACCTCGGCAAGGCCGCCCGTGTGGGCCAGAATCGGCATGGCCACGGCCGAGACCGCGATCATCAGCCGCAGCACGTTGAGGCGACCGAGGGCATCGGACAGCCAGCCCGAGAAGATCCGGCCGCTGGCGTTCCCGATGGCGCCGATGAAGATGGCGGTGGTGGCCAGGGCCAGCGGGACGCCCCTGCTGCGGGCGAACGGGACGAGCTGGCTGATCACCATGAGGCCCGCGGAGGTGCCGAGGGCATAGGCGACCCACATGAACCACATGGTGGGCGTCCGGATAGCCTCGCTGGGGGTGAACTCGTAAGTCGTCGCCACGGCCTTGGCCGCCGGGGCCGGCGTCCATCCCGCCGGCTTGTAGCCCGCCGGCGGGTTCTTGAGGAGGAACGCCCCCACCAGCGTCATGAGAAGGAAGATAACCCCCAGGATCATGAAGGTGTTCCGCCAGCCGTAATCGGGGATCAGCCAGTTGCCGGCCAACGGTCCGAAGATGGCCGAGCCGCCGCCGTACCCCGCCACGGCGAGCCCCACCGCCAGGCCCCGCCTGTCGGGGAACCACTTGGCCATGACGGGGATCGGGGTCGCGTAGCCGAAGCCATTGCCGATCCCGCCCATCACGCCGAACCAGAAGTAGAGCCAGGGCAGGGTGGTTGCCCAGGCGCACACGAAAAATCCCAGGCTCACCAGCACCCCGCCGATCACCGAGATCCAGAAGGGGCCCTTCTTGTCCTGGAGCCGCCCGGCCACGATGAAGGCCAGGCCGAACACGAACACCGCGATGGTGAAGATCATGGACGTGTCGGCCCGCTTCCAGCCGAACTCCTTCTCCAGGGGCGCCACGAACACGCTCCAGGCGTAGAGCGAGCCGAGGGCGAGGTTCATGGAGAGCCCGCCCACGACCCGCCACCAGCGATTGATCATCCCATGCTGTTCTGCCATGGCCTCCTCCCTTCTTCTGCCCGCAGCCGCCCGCGGGGTTCGATGAAGACCAGGACCCTCACGCCGCATTCCACCTGTCGCGCGCCGCATCGGGGATCCGATGGAGCCGGGAGGCCCATGCCCCGCGGCGCGGTGTCGCCCCCCGTCACAGGATTCCCGCCCGGCGAAAGACCAGCGCCCCGGCGGGGTTGAGCAGCAGGGCGCGATGCACGAGCGCCGGCTGGGGAGACTCCCGCCTCCGCTCCGTGTGCCCTCCGGCCTCGGGGCCGGGGGATGACGGCTTGGCGACCAGCACCGGCATGGGGGCCTCGCGGACGATGCTGGCCGTCACATTCTTCGCCGCCACCGCGAGGCAGATGAGGTCCGGCCGGATGGCTTCGGTCAGCTTGAGGACCTCCCGATGCATCTCGGCCGCGCTCAAGACCGAGAAATGGACCCTGGTGCTCACGTTCCAACCCTGCCCCTCCAGCGCGCCGCCCACCTCCGACACGTACGCCCAGGCCCTGCCCAGATCCTCCGCTGCATCCGGGAAGGCGGGCCAAGCGGTCCAGGCAGAGGGCAATTGAGGTACCACCTGCAGGATCAGGACCTCGGTCGCCTTGGGGAGCAGGCCATGCGCCATGGTCGCCGCCTCGCGCGACGGCACCGAACCGTCCACGACAAACAACACCCTACCGACCATCGCCTTCCCTCCTTTCCGTGTCCCCCGTGAACGGCCCGGCGCCGTGGGCCGGGGCCTCCGGGAGACGCCGACACCCGCTGGCTCGCCCGCCCGCGGGTGTGCCGGCAGGAGCCGGCGGGCCCGCTCGCTTCGGGCCGGTGTCCGCGGGAGGGGGAGAGACCAGGAAGAGCTTCTGATTTACCTGGGGGTGAAGGTAGGCGGGTGGCGGAGGGAGGACAATGAAGGGGGTTACGTATGGAGTGTGAAGTCGGTCACATTTCCCAGGGCGATGGCCCGCAACCGCACCGGCCTGAGGATCCGGATATGCCCCCGACCGGTCTCGAGCAGGCCCATCTCCCGCAATTTGGCCAGCTGTTTGTTGACGGCCTCCCGGGTGGCCCCCACCATCTCCGCCAGCGCCTCCTGCCCGACGTGGAGCTCGACGGTCTCGGGGGGTGACTCCTGGAAGACGTCCCCCATCTGACAGAGGCGCTTGGCGATCCTGGACAGGAGGTCGAGAAAGGCCATGTCGGCCAGCAGTTCGGTGATGTGCCGCAGGCGCAGGCACAAGGAGAGGGCCACGTGCAGGGATGCCTCGGCGTGCCCCCGGAGGAAGTCCAGCAGCTTGTCGCGGTGGATGGCCAGGACCTCCGCCGCCTCCGCCGCCACCGCGGTGACGTAGCGGGGCCTCCCATCGAGGACCGCCAATTCCCCGAAGTGTTCGCCGGGGCGGAGCACCGCCACGAGCACCTCGGGGCCCGCCTCGGAGGGCAGCGTGAGCCTGACCGATCCGTTCATCAGCACGTACATGGCGTTCCCGGGGTCGCCGCGGTAGAAGATCATCTGGCCCTTGCGGTAGCGCTGATGGTGCGCCATGTCCGCCAGGATGGTCAGATGCCCCGGCTCGAGCATGCAGAAGATGGGCACCTGTCGCAGATATGCCGCCTTATCCATTGCGCCTCCCCCCCTGCCCCTCCGCGGCCCGGTCCTACCGGGGAGCCTACCGCAATGGAGGCCTCCCGCAAACCCCCTTCTGCGCGGGGCGCAGTTTGCCGGTCCCGGCCCGGGGCCTTATGATACTATCGAGAGAGCGCGCCGGGGAAAGCGCCCGACGCAGACGGCGATGTGGCGCGGCTGGAACGTCCGGATCAAGATCGTAGTGCTGACCATGGGGGTGGTGCTGCCGGTCATGGCCGCGGCCACGGCGCTCACCGTGCGCATGTCGCGCACTGCGTTGGAGGCCGATATCCGCAACACGGGGCTGGCCATGGCGCGGGAGCTTGCGGCCTCGGCGGAAAACGAGGCCGGCGCCGCCGGGGAGCAGGCCCTCCAGCAAGAGGTCAGCAGCCTGTTCGGGAAAGGTGGTGTGGCGCGCGACGTGGCCGTGTACGCGGTCCGGCGCGAGGGACTGGTGGCGCGCGCCCGCGGCGGAGAGGCGCGCCCGCCCGGGCCGGAGGACGAGATCGCCGCCCGCGAAGTTCAGGAAGTGGTGGTGGTGCGCAGCGACCTGCGGGGCCGCGTGCTGCGGGTGGCCGTGCCCGTCCGGAGGGAGGGGCGGAGCATCGGTGTGGTCTCCATCGGGCTCCCACTAGAGCGGGTGGACGCTCTGGGGGAGCGCGCGGAGCGGCAGGCCATCGCCCTGGGGGTGGCCGCCGTGGTCCTCATCGTGGGGAGCCTCTCGGCCTTCATGAACCGGGCCCTGGCGGCGCCCCTCCGCCGCCTGGTGTCGGTGATGCGCAGGGCCGAGGAGGGGGATCTGGGCGGCCGGGCCCCCGAGGACCGCCAGGACGAGGTGGGACAGGTGGGGCGGGGCCTGAATCGGATGCTGGAGCGGGTGGGATCGTTCCAGGCGGAGCTGGCCCGGCGCGTGGCCGAGGCGACCGTGGAGCTGCGCGCCGTGAACCAGCGCCTCTACGCGGCCCGGCAGCAGGTGGGGCGGAACGAGCGCCTGGCGGCGGCCGGGGAGCTGGCGGCCACCATGGCGCACGACGTGGGGACGCCCCTCACCGCCGTCTCCGGCCACCTCCAGTTCCTGGAGGAGGAGGTGACCGACCCGCAAGTGAAGGAGCGCCTGCGGATGATCCAGGGCCACCTGGACCGGGCCGTGTCCGCCGCGCGGCGCTTCCTGGATGCGGCGCGCCCGGAGCCCTCGCGGGCGCCGGTGGACCTGAACGCACTCCTGGAGGACCTCCTGGTCCTGGCCTCGCCGGAGGCCCAGCGGAAGGGGATCGCCGTGACGCGCCGTGCGCCGGAGGGCCTCCCCCGCGTTGTCGCGGATGAGGGGCAGATGCAGGAGCTGTTTCTGAACCTCATCAGCAATGCCCTGGAGGCCATCGGGACCGGCGGCGGAACCGTCAGCGTGGCCACGGAGGCCGTGCCGGGGGCCGGCGGCGCGCCCGCCGTCCGCGTGACCGTGGCCGACACGGGGCCCGGCATGCCCCCCGAGGTGACCGCGTGCGCCTTCGACCCGTTCTTCACCACCCGGGCCTCCCAGGGGGGCACCGGCCTGGGCCTGGCCATCTGCCGCCGCATCGCCGAGGATCACGGAGGCACGATCCGCCTCGAGAGCGAACCGGGGCGGGGGACGCGGGCCATCGTGGAGCTGCCGGCGCCGGCGGCGCAGAGGGAGTAGGGGCGCGTGAAAGTCTCCAGCATCCTTGTGGTGGATGACGATCCCGCCATCGTGCACCTGCTCACGGAGCTGCTGGCGAAGGAGGGTTCGCAGGTGACGGGCTGCGGCACCGGTGGCGCCGCCGTGGCGGCCGGTGGAGAGGGGCGGTTCGACGTGGTCCTGGCGGACATCCGACTCCCGGACATGGATGGGCTGCAACTCCTGCAGGCCTTCCAGAAGGCCAGCCCGGAGTCGGCCGTGATCCTCATGACGGCCTTCGGCACCGTGGAGACGGCCATCCAGGCCATCAAGGCCGGCGCCTACGACTACGTGCCCAAGCCCTTCAAGCTGGACGAGGTGCGGATCGCGGTGGAGCGGGCGCTGGAACGCAAGCGCCTGCTGGAGGAGAACCGGCGGTACCGGCAGGAGCTGCGGGGCAAGTACCGGCTGGAGAATGTGGTGGGCGCCAGCGGGCCCATGCTGGAGGTCTTCAAGACGGTGGCCCGGGTGGCCACCACGCGCAGCACGGTGCTCATCCAGGGCGAGAGCGGCACGGGCAAGGAGCTGATCGCCCGCACCATCCATTTCAACAGCGACCGGGCCCAGGGGCCCTTCGTCACCGTGGACTGCGGGGCCCTGCCCGAGACGCTCCTGGAGAGCGAGCTGTTCGGCCACGAGCGGGGGGCCTTCACGGGGGCCACGGCCCTCAAGCGGGGGCTGTTCGAGGTGGGCCGGGGCGGGACCTGCTTCCTGGACGAGATCGGGGACGTCTCCCCGGCCGTCCAGGCGCGGCTCCTGCGGGTGCTGCAGGAGCACGAGACCAAGCGGGTGGGAGGCACGGACTCCATCAAGGTGGACGCGCGGGTGATCGCCGCCACCAACAAGAACCTGGAGGTGCTGGTCAAGACCCACCGGTTCCGGGAGGACCTCTTCTATCGCCTGAGCGTGGTCACGCTCACCCTCCCGCCGCTACGGGAGAGGCCGGACGACATCCCCCTCCTGGCCGAGTTCTTCCTGCGGAAGTATGGCAAGGAGGCGGGCAAGGTGGTGGAGCGCATCGCGCCCGAGGCCATGGCCCTCCTCTCGGCCCACCCGTGGCCGGGCAACGTGCGGGAGCT
>DASPOZ010000326.1:0-12284 GCA_035625755.1 Candidatus Sulfotelmatobacter sp. | reverse complement strand
TCAAGCCGAAGGCCCCGGACACTTTCCCTGGCCAGGGGATGATTCAGGGCCACAATGGAGCAAGCCGCAAGGCCCCAGCCGGGGCCCAGTAGATCGCCGGCCTGCTTGTAGACGAGGCAGATAACCCCGAGGGATAGCACGAGGCTTAGCAGGCGGAGGTGTGTGTCGGAGGGGCCCAAGATATGAAACAAGATATGAGCGGCCAAAGGGAAAAGCGGCTCGTGGAGAGAAAAATTCCCAGAGTAGAATCCGTGCTCGCCCGAGAGAGTCATCGCCTCCGCAAAACTCCGGTATTGTTCCGCGTCGGAGTCCAGGGGGGTGTAGACCACCCAGTCGAGATTCGAATAGCGGAGGTAGAAGGCCGCGCTCAGGATCAGCGCAAACGGGAGGGCCCGCCTCCAATGCGGCGTCAGGAGGGCGATGGCCACGCTGCAGAGGAGGAAGCCCAGGAACACGCGCGGTGGCGACGGGGGCTCGGGCGGGCGCCCCTCGAACATCTTGAACTTCATCTGGGCCACGAGCCGGAAGGCGGAGGGGCCATCGTTGGTGGCGTCGAACACGAGCTCGAAGGCCCCTCCGGACGGCAGATAGGGGGTGAGGTTGATTCGGTCCCCGCGGAGCCTGACGTCCTCGGCGATGGTGGTGAGGATCCCGCTCGGGGCCAGGTGCAGCTTGAGGGCACTGTGAACCTGTTGCGACGGTCGGAAGATCCACAGATAGGCAAACACGCCCCCCCCGGGGGGGACGGCTTCAGGAAACTTGTAAATGAGGCGTCCCTTGGTGTGGGGCAGCAATTCCCAGCCACGCGGTCCGAGGACGAAGCCCTGGCTCGTCAGCAGCTCTGGCCTCTGCAGGACGCCGTCGTTGAACTTTTCCGTAACCTCTCTGGCTAGCTTCGGGTCTTGTTCAAAGAAAAACCGAAACTCCTCACGGAACGCGATCAGGGAGAGAACCAACAGCAGCGCAGCGAAGAAAATCCTGGCCCACCGTCTCGCCTTCGGCGCCCTTGCCTCCAGGACCGCCCACTTCCACCGAGTCCCCGGCAACAGGCTCCGCATGGCGCGCCCCTCATCTTCCGGGTCATCCCGCGCGGGATCGCCCGAACCTCGATGATCGTACCGGATTTCACCCTAGAGCTTGGCGGGGCGGATAGCGAGGTCCTCCCAGGTGCGTTGCGGAGAGTCCCTCCCCGGTTCATCCATCGCGGTGGCCATGCATCTTGAGGGTGTCCATCACGAGGCCCAACACGAAAATGACGAGGGCCGTAAGGAGGCAGGCCACGCCGGTGGCGAAGAGGAGGGCCGAGCGGGCCAGGCCGGCCGCCGCCACCAGCACGGCCCCGCACGCTACCGGCAGGAAGGCCAGCACGGTGGCCGTCTTGGTGGGGTTGTGGAAGACGGCGGCCTGCACGAGGATCTGTGCCGTCCGCAGGGTGTCCCGCAGGTACCGCACGTGGGAGCGCCCGACGCGGGGGAGATAGGTTATGGGGACATGCTTGACGAAACGGCCGGCGGTGAGGGCGCTGAGGGTCAGCGTGGTGGAAAAGGAGAAGCCGCGGCAGACGATGTGCGCGGCGTCCTCCAGCACGCGCTTGTGGAAGACGCGCATGCCGGAGTTCACGTCCGGGATGCTCTGCCCGGTGACGAAGCGGGCCAGCCAGGCGAACGCCCCGCGGCCCCGCCGCTTGAGGGGCCCGCCCCGATACACCTCGCCGGTGCGCTGGCCGATGACCATATCGAACTGGCGGGCGTGGGGGAGGAGCTTGACCAGCTCCTGGGGAGGGTAGGACCCGTCGGCATCGAGGATGGCCATCAGTTCGAATCGGGCCTGGCCCGCCCCCGTGAGGATGGCGGCGCCGTACCCGGCATTGGCCGGGTGGGCCAGCACGCGGGCCCCGGCGGCGGCCGCCTCCACCGCCGTCCCGTCCTCCGAGGCGTCGTCCACCACGATCACCTCGTGGTCCACCCCGAGGTCCTTCAGGGTCCGCCGGGTGGCTTCCACCACGCCGCGGATGGCCCCCGCCTCATTGAAGGCGGGGATCACCACCGTCAGGCCGTCGGGGGCGTCCTTCACGCGCGACCCTCCTGCGTCCTTCCGCCGGGCATCAGTCCCCTTCCTTCCGTTCCACCAAATAGTCCTCCAGGGCCAGCACGTCCAGGCGGCCGTCCAGGAAGGCCCGGATGGCGTCCTGCGGGGAGCAGACGATGGGTTCCTCGTGCAGATTGAAGCTGGTGTTGATGAGCACGCGCAAGCCGGTGAGCGCGCGGTAGTGCTCCAGGATGCGCCGGAGGGAGGGGTTGCTCTCGGCGGTGACCACCTGCGGCCGCGCCGTCCCGTCCACGTGGACCACCGCCGGGGCCTCCCGGCGGCAGCGGTCGGTGACGTCGTAGGTGATGGTCATGAACTCGGCGGCGTAGCTGGAGCGGCCGTCGAACTCCTTCAGATACTCGGGGGCGTCCTCCGCCAACAGGATGGGCGCGAAGGGCATGAATTCGGTGCGCCGGAGCCGCTTGTTCAGCCAGTCGTTGACCGTGGGGTCGGTGGCCTGGTAGAGGATGGACCGGTTGCCCAGGGCCCGCGGCCCGTACTCCATCCGCCCCGCGAAGCGGGCCACCACCTTGCCGGCCGCCAGCAGCCGCGCGATCTCCTGCTCCGGCCGTGCCTCACGGCGTCGGCGTACCCCCGGCGTCCCGTCCAGGATGCGCTCGATCTCCGCCGGCGTCCAGGAGGGGCCCAGGTAGACGTCGTGCCACCGGGAGCCACCCGGAGGCGGCGGCGCGGCCCGCTGGGCCCAGAGGGTCAGCGCAGCGCCCACCGCCAGGCCGCCGTCGCCCATGTGAGGGTGGATCCAGATCCCGGTCACCTGGGGGATCTCGCGGAGGCGCTGGTTCAGCTTCACGTTGGCGAACAGGCCTCCGGCCAGGGCCACGTGGCCTTCGCCCGTGCGGCGGACCGCGTCACGGACGTAGGGGACCACCTGCTCCTCCAGGTGGCGCTGCGCGCCGGCGGCGATGTCCTCGCGGGGGGTGCCCGCCAGGCCGCGGCGGAGCCGCCGGATGGCCCCCATCAGGTAGCCGCCCCGGTTGACGTGCTGGAACCTTCGCCCATCGTAGGCGATGAGGCGGGCGAAGACCTCCGCGGAGCGGTCGGGCCTGCCGTAGGCGGCCAGGCCGGTGATCTTGCCCTCGTGCCGGCCCTCCGTGAACCCGCAGATGTGCGTGGCGTAGCCATAGTAGCTGGCGATGGAATGGTAGAAGGGAACCTGGTGCACCGGGGTCAGCCGACCGCCCGCGGCCGCGTAGATCCGGGAACAGTACCCGTCGCCGGCGGCGTCCATGGTGATCACGGTGCAGCGGTCCCACCCGGAACTGTAGTAGGCGGAGGCGGCGTGGCACAGGTGGTGATCGAGGGGCACGATGCTCCCCGCGTAGCCCAGGCGGTCCCGCAGGCAGGCCTGGGTCTCCCGGCGGACCCGGTTGAGGTGCGGGATGTGGCCGTAGATGGCCCGGATGAGGCGGACCCCCAGTTGCGTCCCGCCCACCAGGCCGCCGATGCCCACCTCGGCCGCGAGCTGGAAGGCCCGGATCACGGGGTCGGCGGCGGCCACGGCGAAGGCGTCGAACCGCGCCCCCCCCATGAGGTTGGCGAAGGCCACGGCGTCCACGGCGCCGATGGGCACGCCGGCCGCGCGCAGGACCTCACGGACGGACCGCTCGGGCACCCCCCAAAAGAGCTTCTCACGGTTGAGGCGCTCCTCGTTCACCGCGGCCGCCACCCGGCCATCCGCCACGAGGGCGGCGCCGGCATCGTGCTGGCTGGAGACGCCGAGGACGATCACGTCTTCTCCACCGTGAGGATGATGGGGTTATACCAGCCGCAGGCCACGCAGATCCGGGCCGCCAGGCGGTTCAGCCCCAGGCGCCTCACGGGCCGCAGCCAGGCCTTGATCTTCCCGAGATCGCCCCACTCGGAGAACTCCAGGGTGGCCATGCGGCGCAGGAACACGTCGGTGCCCCAGCCGAGGACCCGGATGCCGGACACGCCCCTCAGGGCCCGGGCCAGCCGGCCCGGCGTCACGAAGGTGATCCCGTCCAAACAGCGGGGGTCCCGTCGCCAGAGTCGCACGTAGAGGGGGGCCAGGGCCCGCGGCAGGCGCGGCAGCCAGAAGATCCCGTAGTGGCTCTCGTAGAAGGACGCGTAGCTGGGGATGATGAAGTGGAGCCGGCCGCCGGCGCGCAGGACCCGCACCGCCTCGCGGAGGACCTGTGCCGGGTCCCGCACGTGTTCCAGCACCGAGTTGGAGAAGACCACGTCGAAACTGCCCGGGCGAAAGGGTAGCGCCTCGCCGGCCCCGACGGCGATCCGGCAGGCGGCCACCCCGTTCGCCCGCAGCAGGTCCCTCGCGAGCGCCGCCGTGGGCCCGTCGATCTCCACGCCTGTGGCGGCGATGCCCTCCCGCAGGCTGTAGGCGATGAAGGCGCCACAGCCGGCCCCGATCTCCAGCAGGTGCTTCCCCGCCAGAGGGCCCACGGCCCTCTCCAGGCTCTCACGCTGCTCGCGGAAACGGGCCCGGCAGAGGGCGTCGTCCGCAACCTTCTCCGGATCCAGCCGGTTGGCCCCCGCGTAGTCCCGCAGATAGAGGGCCTTCAGGCGATCCCGCAGGGCCGGCGGGGCCGCCAGGGGGGTCGGAGCCTCCGGGGCGCCCGCCGGCGCCAGGACGGCGCGGCCACTCATCGCTTCCGCCCGCTGGCCCGCCAGCTCACGCCCAGGTACGCACTGAGGTGCACGTCCGTGAACCGATCGGGCGGGAACCATGCGGCAACCTCGGGCCGGCGCAGGAACGCCGTGCGGGGGGCATTCAGCTTGTCGAAGACGTTCTGCAGGTTCCGCCGGAAGGGGAGGTGGCGGAAGTTGCGGAAGTAGTCGTAGTAGGGCAGCCGGTGGAGGGGGAGGCGGTAGAGCGTGTGCACCGGCGGGTAGAGGGCCACGGTGAGCCCGCGCGCCAGCGCCAGGAGGGCCGGCCGCGGGATCCGGCAGAGCGCGCGGCGCTTGCAGAACTCCACCAGGGTGCGGTTCAGGAAGTTGCCCTCGTAGGAGTACACCCAGAGGATCAGGTGGCCGCCCGGCCGCACGTGATCCGCGAGGTTGCGGACGGTGGCGGCCGGATCGTCCGTGTGGTGGACGACGCCGATGCTGTACACGATGTCGAACTGCTCGCCCAGCTTCATGGCGGCGATGTCGTCCTCGAGCACGGTGACGTTGGCGTGCGCCTGCGTCTGCCGCCGGGCGATGGCGGCGGTGTTCAAGTCCACGCCCACCACCCGCCGGGCGCAAGGAGCCACCATGGCGATGTGGTGGCCGGGCCCGCAGCCCGCGTCCAGGACCGACTTTCCCGCGAAGTCACGCACGGTGAAGGGATGGATCCAGTCCAGGAAGAGGTCCACCCGGTCGTCGTAGAAGACGCTCCACTGCTCGGTCCACTCGGCCTGCTTCACCTGCCGCGTCATGGGGCCGACCCGGGGGCGGGCCTCGCCAGGGTGATCAAGACATCGCCCCGCCGGCTCGAGTTCAGGAAGAAGAGGGCGTAGACGAGGGCGGCCAGGCCGCGCCGCAGCGGGCCGAACCGCCCCTCGGAGATGCGGGGCCCGGCCCCCTCCAGGAGCGCCCGGTGGATGGGCGAGTAGAACGGGAAGCCCCACTCGATGGTGCGCTCGGGGATGAAGCCGGCCTGGCGGAGGCGGGCCTCCAGGCCGGCCCGGGTGTAGTTCCGGACGTGGCCCACGCACCGCTCCGACGGCCGCATGGTGCCCTGGATGGTGGTGGCCAGCAGGTACCGTCCGGTCATGGACCGCATGTGGCGCAGGGCCGCCAGGTCGTCCTCGATATGCTCCAGCACGTCGCAGCAGAGGACCAGGTCAAAGGTGCGGTCCAGGTGCTCCCGCACGATGTCCAGGCGGCGGAAGGAGCCCTCCGGGATGGCCCGGGCCGCCTGGGCCACGGCCTCGGGCGAGAGGTCGGCGCCGTGGACCTCAGGGATAGGCACGTCGGCCAGCAGGTGCCGCAGGGTCACCCCGTTTCCGCAGCCCGTATCCAAGAGCGAGCGCACGCCGAGCCCGCGCACCACCTCTGCCACCAGACGTTGGCGGTGGCGCAGGGAGGGACCGTAGCGGCAACAGTCCCCCCACTTCCGGCCCCAGCCCGCGTCGTACGTCGCCTCGTCCAGGGCCCGCGCCGGCGCCGCCTTCACGCCGCGCACAACGAAGTTGCTGGAACTCTTGAAGCGGCCCGTGCGCCGATCCACCACCTCGCAGGTGAGGCCGCGCTCGGCCAGGAGAGCCGCGGTCCGCCGCGGGGTGAAAAAGTGCTTCTCCGGGACGAAGAACCAG
The DNA here is from genome assembly GCA_035625755.1 of Candidatus Sulfotelmatobacter sp. Classification (GTDB taxonomy): domain Bacteria; phylum Methylomirabilota; class Methylomirabilia; order Methylomirabilales; family DASPOZ01; genus DASPOZ01. The sequence goes on along the minus strand of DASPOZ010000326.1, from coordinate 5,898 downwards.
TCCTCCACCTGCGCGCGGACGTCCGGGTTGTCATCCCGTGTCTGGTGGCGGAACCCCACGGCCACGGCCGCGCGTACGGCGGCGCCCACGGCGGCGATAACGCGCCGGCGGCCCGCCGGGCCGAGGCGCAGGCAGCGGCGGCGCGCGGCCTCGTGGAAGGGCGTCAGGAGGGTGCGCCAGTAGAGGGCCAGCACCAGCGTCCCGCCCGGCCGGAGGACGCGCGCCAACTCGTCCAGGGCCCGCGCCGGGTCCGCCGTGTGGTGCACCACGCCCCAGCTCCAGACCAAGTCGAAGGACGCGTCCGGAAACGGGAGCTGGAGGAGGGAGCCCTGGGCGAAGGCGAGGCGCTTGGCCCCGGCCCCCTCGGCCAGCCGCCGGGCCGTGCGGAGGGAGCCGCCGCTCAGGTCGAAGCCCACCACGCGGCCGGCGCGCTCGGCGAGGGCGAGGCTGCACACCCCGGTACCGCAGCCGGCGTCCAGGGCGCGGGCGAACGCCGCCTCCGGCACGGCCGCCAGCACGTGGGCCCGCGTGCGCCGGTAGTCGGGAACGTTGGCCGGCCAGTAGGCGTCGTAGAAGGCGCGGGTGGCCGCCTGGCGCTCCGGGCTCACGCGGGGCCTCCGGCGGCGGCCTGGAGCAGCCCGAGGTAGGCGCCGGCCACCCCGTCCCACCCGTGGGCGCGCGCCCTCCCCAGCGACCGCGCGCCCATGCGCGCCCGCAGACCGTCGTCCTCCACCAGGGCGGCCAGGGCCCCGGCCAGGGCCGCCTCGTCCCCCGGAGGGACCAGGAGGCCGTTGTCGCCATCGGACACCAGTTCCTCCGTGCCCCCGATCCGCGTCCCCAGGATGGGCAGTCCGCAGGCCATGGCCTCCAGCACCACGTTGGGCATCCCCTCCTCGTAGGACGCCAGGGCGAGGAGGTGGGCGCCCTGGTAGCGGGCCAGCAGCGCCTCGCGCGGCTGCCACGGCAGGAAAGCCACGCGGTCCGCCAGACCCAGCGCCCCGGCCAGGGCCGCCAGTGATCCGCGCTCGGGGCCGTCGCCCACGAGCTCCAGGCGGAACGGCCGGCTCACCTTGCGCGCCGCCCCGGCGGCGGCCCGCAGGAGCCCGGCGTTGTTCTTCTGGGGGGCGAAGCGGCCCACCGAGAGCACCGTGACGGGGTCGGGCGGGGGCCCCTCGGCGCGCGGGCGGAACAGGTCCAGATCCACCCCGTTGGGGATCGTCTCCACGGCCCGCGCGCCGGCCCGCAGGGCCAGGGCGCGCAGCCCGGCGCTGTTGGCTGCCAGGGCCGCCGCCCGGCGCCAGATGGCGCGGATGGCCCACGCGGTGGCGAGGTGGTAGCGCCGATACTCTTGGGGGAAGAAGCCGGGGACGTCCCCCCCACGCAGCGAGACCACGAAGGGGACGCCGCGGCGCAGGCTCAGGACGGCGGCCGCAACGCCGGCGGGGAGCGTGAGGAATGCCAGAGCCGCGTCCGGCCGCGCGGCGCGCGCCAGGGCCAGGGCCCCGCGGGACCCGGCCTGCATGAAGTCCAGCCAGGCCCCGGCGCTGCCCCCTGAGGTGGAGCGCTGCGCCCACCCCACCTCCACCAGCCGGTAGGGCAGGTCCGGGGGCGGCTGAGGCCGCCGCGCGTGCCGGGCCGTGAGGAGGGTCACGGCGTGGCCCCGGGCGCCCAAGTGCCAAGCGATTTGGTGGGTGGCCCATCCTGCCCCGCCGCCAGCCGGCGGGTACTCGTGGCAGAGTAGCAGCAGCCTCACGTCCCGTACCGTTCCCACCAGAGCTGGAACACCAGAAGGGCCCACAGCTCCTTCCAGCGGTTGCGGCGGCCGGCCTCGTGCTCGGTGAGGAGGGCGGCGACGGCGGTCCCGTCGAACAGGCCCTGGCGGGCCAGACGGGCCGGGGCCAGGGCATCTCGCAGGAGCGGGCGCAGCGGGCCACGGACCCACTCGCCCACGGGTACCGTGAAGCCCTGTTTCCTGCGCTGGACGATCGACGGGGGGAGATACCGCTGCGCCAGCGCCTTCAGGAGCACCTTGCCGCCCCCCCGCCGCAGCTTGAGGTGCAGGGGGAGCGGGATCACGAAGTCCACCACGTCCCGGTCCAGGAACGGGCTGCGCACCTCCAGCGAGGTGGCCATGCTGGCGCGGTCCACCTTCACCAGGATGCAGTCCTGCATGTAGAGCCCCAGGTTCAGGTGCAGGGCCGTGGCCACCGAGTCCATGGGCGGCTGGCCGGCCAGGTGCCCGGCGATATCCGTATAGAGGTCGTCCTCGGCGGGAAGCGGTTCACTCAGGACTCGCCCGACCTCCGCCGGGGAGAAGTAGCGCATCCAGAGATGGTGGCGGACGCCGGGCGGCTCCCCCGAGGCCTCGACGAACTTCCGGGCCATATAGTCCAGCGTGTAGTTGCCGAACCGGGCCGGCAGCAGCTCCGAGAGCGGGCGGATCACGAGATGGCGCAGGGAGGCCGGGAGGCGATCGTACACGTCGGCCACCTGATGGCCGAGGTAGGTGGGGTAGCCGGCGAACAGCTCGTCCCCCCCGTCCCCGCCCAGGGCCACGGTGACGTGCCGCCGTGCCATCTGCGAGAGCAGCAAGGTGGGGATGATGGAGGCGTCCGCCATGGGTTCATCCACCATCTGGGCCAGGGTGGGGATCACATCCAGCAGGCGGGCCGGCGTCAGGGTCTCCTCGGTGTGTTCCGCGCCGATGTGGCGGGCCACGCGCCGCGCGTGGCCCGACTCGTCGTACGAGGTTTCGGTGAAACCGATGGCGAAGGTGCGCACGCGGCCGCCCGCGCGCCGGGCGGCCAGGGCGGCGATGGTGCCGGAGTCCAGGCCCCCGCTGAGGAAAATGCCGAGGGGCACGTCGCTGATAAGGCGCCGCTCCACCGCTTGGCCCAGGAGGGTTTCCAGGCGGTCCACCGCCTCGGGGAGGGCGGGTGGCCGGATCGCGCTCCCGGGGGTGGGGGGCTGCCAGTAAGGGCGCTCGGCCGAGGTGCCGTCCCGCACCAGCAGGTAATGTCCCGGCCGCACCTTGTGCAGGCCGGGGTGCAGGGACGCAGGGGCCGGCACGTAGCCGTAGAAGAGATATTTCCGGAGCGCGCCGCGATCGATGGTGCGATCCAGTGCCGGGTCCAGGTAGAGGGCCTTGGGCTCGGAGGCGAAGACGAGGCCGCGGGGCGTGCGCGCGTAGAACAGGGGCTTCTTGCCCAACGGGTCGCGGGCCAGGAGGAGCGCGCGCGTTCGCGCATCCCACAGGGCCAGGGCGAACATCCCCCGCAGGCGGTTCAGCAGGCCCTCCGCCCCCCAGGCCTCGTAGCCGTGGACGAGGACCTCGGTATCGGTGCGGCTCCGGAAGCGGTGGCCGGCAGCCTCCAAATCCGGCCGCAGGTTGCCGAAGTTGTAGATCTCGCCGTTGAAGGCCACCCAGACGGTCCCGTCCTCGTTGGCCATGGGCTGCCGGCCGGCCGCTGACAGGTCGATGATGCTGAGGCGCCGGTGGCCGAGTCCAACCCCGGGAGCCGTGTGGGTGCCTGCATCGTCGGGGCCCCGGTGCGCCAGGGCCTCCGTCATCTTCTGCAGGAGGCCGGGATCGTCAAACCCCAGATAGCCGCAGATGCCACACATATTCGTTCCGCAGACCTCGTCCCCGGGCGCGCGGTGCAGGGCAGACGCCCGCACGCCAGCGGCGTCAACGTAGCACGGAACCCTGAAGCCCGCAAACTTGGGCTGCCCGCGCCATACGCGGGCCCCCGGCCCTCGGCCGGCCTCACCCGGCAGGGTCGATGGAACCGCCTCGCGGTGACGCACCGCCCCCGGCCGGCGGCGCCCCTGGCCCGCTTCCGGCCGCCAGGAGGGCGAGACCGGAGGCGATCAGCGTGTCCATCACCGGCAGGAGGGGGACATAGTAGCGGGGGATGGGCATCATGAGGCTCAGGAACACCGCAAAGTACGCGATGGTCGAGATCCACAGGGCCCACTGCCGGAGGCGCCCGGCACGCCACAGCGACCAGAGCGCGACGACCAGGGCCAGCAACTGGAATTGATGAAACAGCAACGTGAGGTATCGGACCGGCCGAAATTCCCCGGAGAGATGAGATCCCGGGGCCTCGAACCAGAACCAGAAGTTGGCCTTCGCCACGCGCTTCAGGACGAGCAGGGGGCTGCTGCGGAAGTTTCGCCAGGCCTCGCGGAGGAAGATGTCGTGTGCCTCCTGGTCGGTATGGCCCGCATACAGGGCGTCAAACTTCTGCCGGAGCGCGGTCCAAGCCGGTTCGTGCGGGCTGGGCAGCCAGTCGAAGTCGTATTCGGTGGTCGCCCATACCAGGCTGCCGAAGCCATTGTCCCGCACGACGATGGCGTTGCCCTGGACGAGGTAGTTCCTGGCCGTCCACGCGCCCAGGCAGGAGGCCGCCATCCCCAGGGCGAGCAGGCAGGCCCGCCAATCTGGCCGGCCCCAGGGCCGCACGGCCCAGATGGTGAGCAGGAGCCATGGAACCAGGAGGAGGGTGATCGGCGTGTTGAGGGCGGCGGCGCCCCCCAGCAGTCCACCCAGCACGAGCAGCCCGCTTCGCCGGGTGAGCAGGCCCTGCTCCAGGCAGACCACGATGGCGACGACCAGCACCGTTCCCAGGGCCTCGGTGAGGACGAAGGCCGGCACCGGGATCAGGATCGGATCCAGGGCCACCAGGATCCCCGTGGCGACGCCCGCCCCCCGCCCCCAGCGGCGGCGCACCCAAAGGGCCAGGGCGGCGGCGCCGGCCGCGGCCAGCAGGCTCTGGACCACCTCGACGGCGCCGATGGATACCCCCGCGACCCGGAAGACGCCGGCCAGGAACAGCGGGTAGGTGGGAGGGCGGAAGGAGAGGGGGTGTCCCGCGTCGTCCACGTAGCCGCGCCCGAACGCCAGGTTCTTGGCGGGGGTTACATAGGTCCAGCTATCCGGCGCCATGGGGGAACTCCAGAACCACACGCAGGCCAGGCGGGGTACGGCCGCCAGCAGAAAAACGCAGAGGAGGAGGGCCCACGGGGGGCGCCGCGCCGACCCGGCCGGCGCGCCCGGCGCGCGGCCCACGGTGGCCTCCAGCCTCTCGGCCGGCCGGTTCGAGGTCCTCATGATCCTCCCTTCACCCCGCAGACCACGAAGTCGGTGGAACCCTTGGTCCGGCCCGCCTGCGGGCACACCAGTTCGCACGAGAGACTCCACCCCCGCAGGAGCCCGCCATGCCTTCCCCTTCCCACGCCTGAGCTGCGAGAGCCGGATCGTGGTCCCGAGCCTGATGCCGCTTGCCTGGGCCGATGCCCGCCCGAACCAGGGCCTTGAGGCACCGGATCACCCGGCGACGCGCCCCGAAGCCCCGGCGCCACCGGAGGTCCCGGATGGCCTCATGGAAGGCGTCAGCGCGGCCTGCAGGTCCACGGCGAGGCTCAACGCCCTCCCGCGGCGCACAGCACGCGCGCCCGCCCCGCGAGGGCCAGGCTGCACACCCCCGTGCCGCATCCCGCGTCCAGGGCGCGCCCGAAGGATCGCTCGGGGAACAGCCCCAGAATGTGCTCGCGTGTCCGTCGGAAATCGGGAACATTGGCCGGCCAATAACCATCGTAGAAGTCCCCGTTCCGGAGCTCCGGCCCATCGTGCTTCACGGGTCGGTTTCCCCATGCCTGTCGCTGCGAGGCGCCGCGCCACGCGTCCGCGCTCCGGACCCGGTGTTCGATCCTCAGGCTCCACGCCGCCCCCCGCCGCTCGGTCCGGGGACAGCGGCGGCAATTCTTCCCGACGCGCCGACGGATGCGGCGAAGAGCTAACAGGCAGGAGGCCTTTTGAGGAGCGATCGTCCGCCCGCCCCGGCTCACTCGTGCCCGCCCCGGCGCGCGTACACGATGACGGGCGGGTCGGCGAAC
>DASPOZ010000325.1:0-2222 GCA_035625755.1 Candidatus Sulfotelmatobacter sp. | reverse complement strand
TCGCTGACCTTCTCCTTCCTGGAGGCCCTGGGCAGCGGGGTCCCCTGTATCGGCGTCCGGGCGGACTACCCGCGGCGGGTCACCACGGCGGACGAGCTGATCCAGGATGGGGTGACGGGTTATTGCATCGGCGGGGCCTCCGAGGCGGAATTGACCGAGGCGCTGGACCGAATCCTCGGCGACCCGGCCCTGCGGCAGCGCATGGGGGAAGAGGCGCGGCGTCGCTGCTGGAGGATGTATGACTGGGGCCGCCACGTGGACGGCCTGATGGCCCTGGCGGCTCAGATCGGCGCCGGCAACGGCGCCGTGCGGCCCGTGGGAGGTCTCCGATGAAGGTCTCCTCGCCCCAGCGGCTGAGCGCCTCGGCGGTGGGCGTCATCGCCGGCCCCGGGGCCCGCGGGAGCGAGCGGCGGGTCCGGGTGGTCCTGGCCGTCGTCCTGCTCCTCCTGCTGGCCCCCGCGGCGCGACTGTTCGGGCACGTCAGCGAATCGCCCGCCGTCTGGGGCCGCTGGTCGAAGGGCTACGCCCTGCTGCTCCTGGGCTACGCGCTGGATGTGGCGATGGTGGCCCTTTTCGCGGCCGCCCCGCAGCGCCTCATCCGCTGCGGCCGGGGCCTGGGCCGGGTGCGGGCCGGCGCCCTGGCGGCGTGTCTCACGGTCTGGGGCATCGTGGGGGTGTGGGCGCTGCCGTTCCTTGTGGGGGGGTCGCTGACGGCGGTGGCGGTGTGGGGGGTGGCGGCGGTGGGGGCGGTCGGGTTCTTTGCCGGCGCACCCTCCAGGGACCCCGCCACGGCCTTCAACCGCCTCTGGGGCTCGGGGGCGGCCCAGGGCCTGGTGCTGTGCCTGGCCGCCCTGTTCGTCGCGTTCCTCTCCGTGGAGGCCGGGCTCCGGATATTCCGCCCGGCCCTCTGGGTCCACGGGCCGTTCGTGAACGATCCCCTCCTGGGCCTGCGTGTGACGGGCTTCACCCCGGTGAACCACTGGGGCTTCCGGGACCGCGAATACCCGCCCGCCAAGCCGGCCGGGGCCGTTCGGGTCCTCGGCCTGGGAGACTCGTTCACCTTCGGCACCGGCGTCCCCATGGAGGCCACCTTCCTGAAGACCGTGGAGGGCCGTCTGAATCACGGCCGGGCGGGATCTGTTGTGGAGGTGCTGAACTTCTCCATCCCGTCCAATGGGCCGCGGGACACCCTGCGCATCCTGCGCCGCGTGGGCCTGGCCGTCGGGCCGGACGCGGTGGTGCATCACTTCTACGTGGGCAACGACTTCTGGGACAACACCCCCGGGTCCGATTGGCTGGCCCTGAACGGCATGCCCGTCAGCGTGGCGCGCCCGGAATGGCTCGGCGGTTTTCCCCAGTGGAAGTGGTACACGTTGGAGTACGCGGCGATCCTGCGGAAGCTCGGGCGCGCAGACCTGCGGAAGGCGGCCGGGCCCGGCGGCGCCGAACGGTTCCCCGAGGATCTCTACCTGGCCATGCGGCGGCAGGGCCTGGAGAAGTACCGGCGGAAGACCGTGGAGGGGGCGGACCAGCGCGCCCAGGTCGCCTACGTGCGGGGGCTCCTGCTGGAGATGGTCCGGGCCAGCCGCGAGGCGGGGGTGCCCTTCGCCCTGGTGGTGCTCCCCGAGGAGATGCAGGTGGACCCGGCCTTCCGCCGTGAACTGCTGCGGCGGTTCCAGCTCCGGGAGGAGGACTACGACTTCGACTTTCCCAGCCGGTTCTTCGCCCGGCTGGCGGCGGAGGAGAAGCTTCAGGTGCTGGATTTCACGCCCATCCTCCGCGAGCGGACGGCGACGGAGAAGCTCTTCCTGCCCCTGGACGGGCACCTGACGGCGGCCGGCCATCGCGTGGTGGCCGACGCGCTGGAACCGTTCCTTCGGTCTCGGCTCACCGGCCTCCAGGAGGCGCGACCATGAGGATCCTCATCACCGGCGGCGCGGGCTTCATCGGGTCGCACGTGGCAGAGGCGTACCCGCGCGACGGGCACGAGGTGGTCATCGTGGATGATCTGTCCACAGGGTCGCCTCTCAATGTCCCTCCCGGGGCCTCGCTGATCACCATGGACATCTGCGACGGCGACCTTCAGGGGGTCTTCGCCCGGGAGCGGCCGGAGGTCGTGAGCCATCACGCGGCACAGATGAGCGTGCGCCGATCGGTTTCGGACCCCGCCTTCGACGCCCGGGTCAACATCCTGGGCTCGCTCCGCCTCCTGGAGGCGGCGC
>DASPOZ010000324.1:0-12401 GCA_035625755.1 Candidatus Sulfotelmatobacter sp. | reverse complement strand
CTCCATCGCCATGGACGTGGTGTGGGAGGCCCAAGCCTTCTGGTCCGTGCTCATGGGGCAGCCGGCGCCGCCTGGGCAACGGTGAGGGGCAGGGGCATGGACGCGTGGCCGCCGCAAGGCGAGGCGAGGCCGGCGGTTTTGGATCGCATGGCGGGCGCCGCGGTGTTGGCCCTCGCGTGGGGCGTGGGCGCCCTGCCTCCCGCCCTCGGGGACGGGGTGGGGGCGGCCCTGGGGGCCGCGGCCTACCTCGTGGACTGGGCCCACCGGCGCCGGGCGGTGGAGAACCTGCTGCGGGCCGGGATGGCCGAGGACCGGGCCTCGGCCCGGCGCATCGCGCGGCGCGTTTTCCAGAATCTGGGACGCAGCTTCGCGGACCTGTGCCGCCTCCCGCGCCTCACCGACGCCGAGATCGCGGAGCGGGTCCGCGTGGAGGGCTACGAGCACGTGCGGGAGGCGCGGGCTCGGGGCCGCGGGATCATCCTGGTGACGGCCCATCTGGGGGCGTGGGAGCTCCTGCCCGTGATGTCCGCGATCCGGGGCCTCCCCATCCACGTCGTGGTCAGGCCCATGGACAATCGCACCCTCGACCGGGCCCTCGCCGCCATCCGGAGCCGCGGGGGCAACGGGATCATCCGCAAGCAGGACCTGCTGCGCCGGGGATTGGGGCTCAAGGTGCTGAAGGCGGGCGGGACGCTGGGCATCCTGATGGACCAGAACATCACCTGGCGCGAGGGGGTCTTCGTCGAGTTCTTCGGCCGGACCGCCAACACGGCCTTCGCCCCGGCCTTGCTGGCCCTGCGTAGCGGGGCCGCGGTCATCCCGGCGGCCATCTTCCGTGAGGGTCCCGGGCGGCACCGCATCGTGGTGGAGAAACCCATCGAGCTGGCGCGGAGCGGCGATCTGCGCCGGGACCTGCAGGAGAACACGGCGCGCTTCACGCAGGCCATCGAGGCCCTCATCCGGCGAAGCCCGGCGGACTGGTTCTGGGTCCACCGGCGCTGGAAGACGCAACCGCTGGGGCCGGACTCCCCGTCGGCGTCGCCCGCGGAGGCCTTGCCCGAGCCCGCGGAGCTGGCGGAGGGACCGGCCGCCGGGGAGGGCCCGTGAGCGCGCCCCCGCGGGGCGTCCCCACCCGGGACCTGCCGGCGCATCCCGAGGCCGTGCGGCGGATCCTGGTGCGGGCGCCCACCTGGCTGGGCGATGCGGTGCTCTCGCTGCCCGTCCTGGAGGGACTGCGCCGCACCTTCCCGCGCGCAGAGGTGGTGGTTTCGGCCAAGCCGACCGTGGCCGACCTGTTCGCCCTGGTCCCCGGGCTCGCCGCGGTCGTCCCGGATGCCGGCCGGGGCCCCCGGGGATTGCTGGCCACGGCGCGCCGGCTGCGCCGCGAGCGCTGCGACGTGGCCGTGGCCCTCCCGAACTCGTTCGCGTCCGCGCTGCTGGCCCGCTTGGCCGGCGTGCCGCACCGGGTCGGCTACGCGCGGGACGGCCGGTCGCCGCTCCTGACGGCTGCCGTTCCCGTGCCCGCCGCCGCGGCGCGCTGGCACCAGGTGGATCGGTACCGTGCCCTCCTGGGGGCCCTGGGCTGGGATGAGGGCGAACGCCGCCCGGCCCTGACCGTTCCGGAGGCGGGCGATGCGGCCGAGCGCCTCCTGGCCGGGATTTTGGCCGCCCCCGGGCGGCCGCTGGTGGCGGTGGCGCCCGGGGCCTCCTACGGGGGCGCCAAGCGCTGGGCGCCCGAGCGCTTCGCCGCCGCCGCCGATCGCCTCGCGCGCGAGCTGGGCGCGGCCATCGCCGTGGTGGGATCGCGGGGGGAGGCCGGGGAGGCCGCCGCCGTGGCCCGCCGGGTGGCGGCTCCCGTTGTGAACCTGGCGGGGCGGACGACGCTGCCCGAGCTGGGCGCGGTGCTGGCCCGCTGCACCGTGCTGCTCAGCAACGATTCGGGGGCCATGCACGTGGCCGCGGCCGTGGGCGCGCCGGTGGTGGCGGTCTTCGGCCCCACGCAGCCCGCCGCCACGGGCCCCCTGGGCCGCGCCGCCATCCTCCGCCATCCGGTGGCGTGCAGCCCCTGCCGCTATCGCGCGTGCCCCATCGGACACCCGTGTATGGACGGGGTGACGCCCGAGGCGGTGGCGGCAGCGGCCCGCGGCCTGCTGGCGGCAGGCGACCCGCCGGCGGAGGCCCGGTGGGTGGGTGGGCCGCGTCCCGTCGTCTTCCTGGACCGGGACGGGACGGTCAACGAGGAGGCGGGATACCTGCGGGACCCCGCCGACTTGAAGCTGATCCCGGGCGCCGTGGAGGCGCTGGGCTTGCTGCGGGGCCGCGGGTTCGCCCTCGTCGTGGTGAGCAACCAGGCCGGCGTGGCGCGGGGCCTGATGACGGAGGCCGACGTGGCCGCCGTGAACGCCGGCCTGGCCCGGCAGCTCGCCGGACACGGCACGGCGCCGGACGCCTTCTACTTCTGCCCCCATCATGCGGACCACGGCGCGCCGCCCTACCGGCGGGCCTGCACGTGCAGGAAGCCCGGGGCCGGGATGCTGCTGCAGGCCGCGCGTGAGCACGGGCTGGACCTCACCCGGGCCGTCCTCATCGGCGACCACTGGACGGATGTGCAGGCGGCGCGCCGCCTCGGCCTGCCGGCGGCGCTGGTGCTCACCGGCCACGGCGCCGAGGAGTGGGAGCGGCACCGGGGCGAGACGGGAGACGCGCACGTGGCGGCCGATATCCTGGCGGCCGCCCGCTGGATCGTCGAAGGACCGAGGTGAAAGGCATGAGGACTGAGGACGCCTTTGGCACTCAGTCCTCAGTCTTCATGCCTCAGTCCTTGGAGGTGCGGGGGGTCCTCCTCGTCAAGCCCAGCTCCCTGGGAGATGTCATCCACGCCCTGCCCACGGCGGGGGCCCTGCGGCGGCGATTTCCGGCGGCGCGGCTGGCCTGGCTGGTGGAGGAGGAATCGGCGGACGTCGTGCGGGGGACGCCGGCCGTGGACGACATCATCGTTTCCGGGCGGCGCCGCTGGCTGCGGGCGCTGGCCGCCGGCCGCGAAGGGGGCAGGAGCCTGGGAGAGTTCCGCGCCCTGCTGCGGGCGCTGCGCGCGGCGCGGTTCGACCTGGTGGTGGACCTTCAGGGCCTCATGAAGAGCGCCCTCTACGTGATGGCCACCGGGGCCAGGGTGCGGGTAGGTCTCTCCACCGGCCGCGAGGGCAGCCGGCTGGCCTGCACGCACGTGGTGCAGGTTCCGCCCGGCGAGCACGCCGTGGAGCGGTACCTCCGGGTGGCATGGGCCCTGGGCGCCCCGCCCGGTCCGCGAGACTTTCCTATCGCCGTCCCGCCCGAGGCGGCCGCCGCGGCCGAGCGCCTCTTAGCAGAGGGTCGGGCGGCTCTCGGCGCCAGGCCCGCCGGGGCGGGCGGCGCGCCGCTGGCCGTCCTGCATCCGGCGGCCCGCTGGGAGACGAAGTGGTGGTCGCCGGAGGCCTTTGCCGCCGTCGGCGACCGGCTCGTGGAAGCGATGGGGGCGGCCGTGGCCATCACGGGAGGCGGGGCGGATGTGGACGCGGCGGAAGCGGTGCGGGGGCGCATGCGGCGGCCGGCCCTGAACCTGGCGGGCCGCACGCCCTTGAAGGCCCTGGCGGCCCTCCTGGCCCGGGCCGCCGTGACGGTCTCGGTGGACTCGGGGCCCATGCACCTGGCCGCCGCCCTGGGCACGCCGCTGGTCGCGCTCTTCGGCCCCACTGACCCCTCGCGCACCGGCCCCTATGGCCCCGGCCCCCGCTGCGTCCTGCAAGAGCGGCTGCCGTGCGTCCCCTGCCTGGACCGGTGCTGCCGGGTCCCGCAACGGCGGCTCTGCATGCGCTCTCTGGACCCCCAGCGCGTCGCCGCCGAGGCGATGGCCCTGGCCCGCCGGCCCGCCTCGCCATCATGAGGACGGGTTCTCGCAGTCGAGCGGGCCGCTCAAAAAGGTCCAACTGCAAGGCGGCGCCCACCATTGCGGAATGCGGATTGCGGAATGGGACGGCAGGACCACCGCGGGACGACCGCTGCGGCAACGCCGGCAGCGGGGAAAGACGTTGGGCCGTTTTCAGCAGCCTGCGCTAATCCCGTGGTGATGCGACGGTGGCGGGGAGCGGGCCGGGACAGGTGCCTCCGAGCCCGCCCAGGAAGGCGGCCAGCGCCTGCTGGTCCTCGGCGGCGAGGCCCTGGAACTCCACGCCGGACTGGTAGATCAACTCCGCCTTACCCAGGCGCTGTTCGGTCCTTTCGGCCCGGCTCCAGACGATGCGAAGGGGGAGGTGAATGGGGAGCGCACCTTCCCGCAGGGGGACGGCGAGGATATATCGCCAGCCTTGGCGGAGGGGCTCGCCGTGCTCCACGCGCGCGCCCAGGATGCTGAGGTCCAGGATGGTGGCCCCGATCCGTCCATCCAGGCGGCCGTTGACGGGAGAGTGGAGCACCGTCCGAGGGGCGCGCCGCGTGGGGACCCAGGTGCGTTCCTGGAGTACCAGTGGGACGCTGCACACGGGGCAGAGGTCTGCCACGGGCAAGGTCGTGCGGTACGAGCACTTTGGGCAGGTCCGCTCGGGTTCCATCCTCGTCGATTTCCCTCCGGGGGGGCCGATGGGTGCAAAGGGAGGACCAAGCGCCCGAGGCGAAGGCGCGTGGGCGAAAGTCCCTGCTCGTGGCGGGCCGGGCCTGGCCGACCAGCGTCCCCGGCGGGGCGCGACCCTATCGGATTCTCGGACGCTGGCGGCTTCCGCCCCAGGCCGTCCACCCGAGGGCCCGCAGGCGCCGCCCCGAAGGCCGCCCGCCGGGTCGTGACTCGCGGGGACGAGTATGATATCGTCCACCGACGCCGCCCAGACGCCGAGGGACCTCGGCGGCGAACCACGTGAGAGCAAGCCGTGACGCACCTGACCCAAGATACAAAACGACGTGCCTTCTTGCAGGCTGCTCAAAAGGGTCCAGATGCAAGGCGGCGCGCGAAGGGCCGAGTGAGGCGTACTCCGGGTACGCCGCAGCGAGCGCCCGAGCGCGCCAACGCCGCAGACGGGCCCTTTTCAGCAGCCTGCACGCGGATCGGCTGATGCGCGCGCTGGTGACCGGGGCAGCGGGCTTCGTGGGCTCGCACCTGTGCGAGCGCCTCCTGCGGGATGGCGCGGAGGTGGTGGGGCTGGATGCCTTCGTGCCGAACTACCCGCGGCCCTGGAAGGAGGCGAACCTGCGCCTCCTCCGGGACCACGCCCGCTTCCGCTTCGTAGAGGGAGACCTGGCGGAGCTGGACCTCACGCGCCTCCTGACCGACGTCGAGATCGTCTTTCACCAGGCGGCGATGCCCGGCGTCCGGTCGAGCTGGGGGGCCGAGTTCCAGGTCTACGTGGATCACAACATCCGCGCCACGCAGCGCCTGCTGGAGGCGGCCGTGAACCTCCGGCCCCTGCGCCGGATCGTCTATGCCTCCTCCTCGTCGGTGTACGGCGATGCGCCGGCACTCCCCCTGGAGGAGGATGCGGCCCCCCGGCCCATCTCGCCGTACGGGGTCACCAAGCTGGCGGCCGAGCACCTCTGCCGCCTCTACGCCCTGGCGTACGGCCTGCCCACCGTCTCCCTGCGCTACTTCACGGTGTACGGGCCGCGGCAGCGGCCGGACATGGCCTTCCACCGGTTCTGCGCCGCCATCCTCCAGGAACGTGAGATCGTGGTGTTCAGCGACGGCGAGCAGACCCGGGACTTCACCTATGTGGACGACGCGGTGGAGGCCAACCTGCGGGCCGCCCTTCGCCCGCTGGAGCCGGGGGCCGTGATCAACATCGGCGGCGGGGCGCGGATCTCGGTGCGGGCGGCCCTGGGACTGCTGGAGACGGCCGCGGGGCGGAAGGCCCGCCTGGTGCACCGGGAGGCCCAGCGAGGGGACATGCGCCACACCTACGCCGACACGCGTCGCGCCCAGGCCCTCCTGGACTTCCGCCCGGCCGTGCCGGTGGCGGAGGGGCTGCGGCGGGAGTTGATCTGGATGGAGGAGGTGCTGCGCGCCGGGGCGCCCGCGGGCGCCTAGCAGGCTGCTGAAAAAGGCCCGCCTCTCCATTGCGGAATGCGGAATCCGCGCGCCGCCTTGCACCTGGGCTTTTTTGAGCAGCCTGCCGAAAAGAGAGTTTTCCAGCATCCTGTTAATGACCGATGAAAGCCCCTGGGGAGCTGCAATTGACAATCGGCGCTGGGCAGTGAGGGGATGAGCGGGATCCGGCAACCGGCGGTGGCGGGCTCTTTCTACGCGGGGGGGCCGGAGGCGCTGCGCCGCGAAATCGAGGAGTGCCTGCCGGCAGGGACCGCCCCCGCGGGGCGGCAGGCGGCCATCGCTGCCGTGTGCCCGCACGCCGGGCTCAAGTACTCGGGCAAGACGGCCGCGGCGGTGTACGCCCGCCTGGAGCCGCCCGAGACGCTGGTGATCCTCGGACCCAACCACCATGGGCTGGGGGCGGAGGCCGCCGTCCCCGCGCACGAGCGGTGGGAGACCCCCCTGGGCGCCGTGGAGATCGATGGCGAGCTGGCGGCGGCCATCCGCGCCGCCTCGCGCACGCTGGAGGTGGACGACGCAGCCCACGCGCGCGAGCACTCCATCGAGGTGCAGGTGCCCTTTCTCCGCGCCCTCATGCCGGGGGCCCGGCTCGTGCCCATCTGCCTGGGGAGACTGGCGCCGGACGGGGTGGCGGACGTGGGGCAGGCCGTCGCCGGGGGGGTGCGGGCCACCGGGCGGCGCGCCGTGGTGGTGGCCAGCACCGACTTCAGCCATTACGTGCCGCGGGCGGTGGCCGAGGCCAGGGACCGGCACGCCCTGGACGCGATTCGAGCCCTGGATGCGGAGGGGCTTCTGGCGGCTGTCCGCCGGGAACGGATCACCATGTGAGGGCATCATCCCACGGCCGCCGTGCTGATCGCGGCCAAGGCGCTGGGGGCCAGCCGGGGTGAGCTGGTGCGCTACACCACCTCGGCCGAAGTGACCGGGGACGAAACGCATGTGGTCGCGTACGCGGGTGTCCTGATCGCGTGAGGGATGGGGGGCGATGGGAGAGGAGAGACCGGCGGCTCGCCGCGTGCCGATCAATTGGCGGGACCTGGAACGGGCCTTCGAGGGCGGCGGCGATGCCGCCGCGGCCGAATGGTACCTGGACCGGGTGACGGGGAAGCTGGAATCGCTGGTGGAGGGCGATCCGGACTCGGAGGCCGTCCGCGACCGGCTGGATCGCGACGTGGACCGGTACGCGCAGGCCCAGCCGCCGGGCCCCGCGGAAGAGATAAGCTGGATGGAGGAGTTCGTGGCCGGCGTGGGCAACCCGAAGGCCAAGGCGGACCTGAATCGGGCCCTCCAGGGGGCCGGGACCTTCAAGAAGTTTCGGGACGTCGTGGCCCGCTATCCGGACCTGCGGGATGAGTGGTTCGCGGTGAAGGAGCGGCGGATCCGGGAGGCCATGCTCCAGTGGCTGGAGGCGCAGGGCATCGAGGCGCAGACCCCGTTGCCCCCGCCCCGGGGCCGTCCCCTCAACCTGTAACCGTCAAGGCGCCAAGGCCCATGCGGCCAAGCTCTGCGTCCTCGGCGTCCGGGCGCGTTGGCGGTCATCCCGTGGGGTCGGCCGTCTGTTCGGATGGGTCGGGGCGCAGGCAGGCCAGGGCGGCCAGGACGGCGGACGCGGCGATGAGGAGGACGGCGAGGAACGCGGTGGCGCCGCCCAACGTTTTGTCCCAGCCGAGCAGGCCGAGGCGGCCCAGCAGATAGTTCCAGTCGTGGATCACGTCGTCGCCGCCCAGGAGGGGCAGGTTCCGGGCCCGGGCGTCGGCCATGTAGATGCTGACGCCCAGCAGGCTCTGGCCGGTCCAGATCCCGCAGAGGCCGGCGCCGAAGGGCTGGCCCTGCCAGACGAAGGCGATGGCGCAGGCGGCCGGCACCAGGACCTGCATCGCACTCCCGCCGAGGATCCCCAGGAATTGGCCCCCCAGGGAGAAGAGGGGGTGGCCCGCTTCGTGAAAGATCAGATTCACACCGTCCAGGAAGCCCCAGGACGCGCGCCCCATCGCCACCAGAAGCCCCCAGCACCCGACCGCCAGGAGCGTCCCCGCCCGAAGCCAGCGCAGCGCGCCGCCGCCGTTCACGAGGCCCCCTCTCGCCGCACGGTCTGGACCGTGGGCTCCAGCACCCGCACCATGCCCGAGTTCCTCGCCGTGCTCCGCGCCTACAGCATCCGGATGCTGGTGGACGTGCGCCGCTTCCCTGCGAGCGGCCGGTACCCGCACTTCACGCGGGAGGCGCTGGCCCGCGCCCTGCGGCGGGCCGGGATCCGCTACCTGCACCTGGGGGATGACCTGGGGGGCTTCCGCACGGGCGGCTACGAGGCGTACATGGCCACGCCCGCCTTCGCGGCCGGCCTGAAGACGCTGGAGTTCACGGCCGCCCGCGCCCCCACCGCCATCATGTGCGCCGAGCGCCTCCCCTGGCAGTGCCACCGCCGCTTCATCGCCGCGGCCATGACCCAGCGCGGCTGGGACGTGGTGCACGTCATCGAACCCGGCCAGACCTGGACCCCCGGCGACCCCGCCTCCCCCGAGCTCCCCCTCGGCGAATCACCCTCGCAGGAGTGAACGGGAGCGGAACACCGTTTTTCCGACCCCCGCAGCTTACCCTTTGCGGCGGACCGGTCAACCGAATTCTCGTTCTTGCCCTGCGACCGTCCACCTGCCGCCATCTGGCATCCGCCGTTCGCCCCTTGAGCCTTCAGGCCCCATTCCACACTCCGCAATGGCATGCCCTCCCCTCACGCCTCATCCCTTACGCCTCACGGCCCCCGGCGCGGTCATTGACGCCGCTCCGAGCTTCTGCTAGAGAATGAGACGTTTCACCGGGCATGCGTGCGGGAGCGACCCAGGCGGGGGCAGGGTGGATCGGGTGCCATTGCCCCTTGCGCAAACCGCTCCAATCGGCAACGTAGTTCCCCACCCGAGCCCATCTCCCGCCTACGCATCGTACGCGGAAACCGTGTAAGACCCTGAGGAGCCACGAAGTCGCGCGTAACCTTTGACAACGTGGGGGGTCGCTCCGGGCAGAAGAGTGGGATCTTATGCCGACACAGCGGCCGACGACGATTCTTACACGCAAACCGTAGACTCCATAGTTAGCCAACCGCGATGACAATACCGGTGCAGAAGACGCCAAAGCAGCTGGTCGGATGGCTCTTTGTATGGTCGACTGCGCACCAACGTCCCTCTAGTGTCGTCGGCTGGTGGGAGGCACGCCGGGTCCCGTACAACATCATCGTCGGGGCAGTTGGCCTTGTGAGTGCGGCCGTGATGGTTGCCGTCGCCTTCATGCGCGAGAGGCGAGGGGGCGCCGCGATAGGGGTCCCCGGTTCCCCGCTCTTCGCGATCGCCGGGGTTCTGCTATATGGGATCGTCGCCAATATCTGCTACACCGGGGGGTGGATCACGGAACTGCTGGTTGCGCGGCTCTGGCGGGCCGATACGTCAAGGTTCGGGCCGATTGCGTTTGCGCTTGGAACGGGGTTCTCCGTGTTCGTCACGCTTGTGCCGGCTGCTGCCACAGTGGTCCTTGCCGTGGCTACGTCATGCCGAGGCTTGTGAGCAGACGATGGCTGCCATTCATCACCGTGTGTTGGCTAACCACGCGCTTCAGCGGGCGCGCTTAGCGCGCCGCTGAGCGCAACCGTTCTCTTGCGTAGGCCGGGGCGAAGTGGCAAGTATCTGGCAGGATGCTGAAAGACCCGCTTTTCCGCAGGCTGTTCAAAAAGGCCCAGATGCAAGGCGGCGCGCGATGCGAGGTGCGAGGCGTACTGGGTCCATACGTCGCAGCGCCGCGCGAGCGCGCCAACGCCGCAGATGGGCCTTTTTCAGCAGCCTGCTAGGGCCGGCTGCGCCGCCAGGTCTGGAGTTCGCGGCGCAACGGGGCCCAGTAGCGGCGGTCCAGCGCGCGCTCGCGCGCCTGCTCGCGGTGCAGCTCCTGTTCTATGCGCGCCACGTCCGATCGCAAGGCGGCGCGCACCGCGGGACGCTCCCGAGCCACCTTGGCCGCGGCGACGGGGTACCGGCGCACGAGCGTGCGGAGCAGGTCTGGCGTTCGGCACTCCCGGAGCCAGAACGCCACCCGCGCGGGGAGGGGAGGGCGCGATCGGTCGGCCAGGTCGGCCTCCACCAGGCGGCGGATCATCGGCCAGACCTTGTCGCGCTGGGTCTTCTTGACGGTCACCAGGTCGGCCAGGCCCATGACGGACACCGTGCCGACGCCGGGCAACCTGATGCGCCGTCGGCGCGCCCACAAGCGATGGAAGGGAGCGGCCCCGCGGAACGCCGCCATGACGTCCAGCCGGACGCCGTGCAGTCCAGGGGCACGACATCGAAAATGGCAGGCGTGGCCGCGACGGAGGGCCGTGGGGCTGAGGGGCGGGAAGAAGACCGGTTCAGCGTCGAGCTGGGCCAGCGCGGCGCGCAGGCGGCGAAGATTGGCGGGCGACACGGCGACCGCCACGTCCACGTCGCGGCTGAACTCGGCGGCGCCGTAGAGGATACATGCCTGCCCCCCCATCAGGAGCGCCTTCACGCGGTGGCGGCGCAACGTAGAAAGGACTCTGGGTATCGGGCTCGACGTCACAGGTGCCTCCCAGGAGCAGGAACGTCTCCCAGAGACGCAGGGATTCCCGGAAGCGCCGCGCGGGGGATAGCCTGTACCAGTCCCGGGTTTCGCCGTCGTTCACGGCGTGCA
This sequence comes from Candidatus Sulfotelmatobacter sp., assembly GCA_035625755.1. GTDB lineage: Bacteria > Methylomirabilota > Methylomirabilia > Methylomirabilales > DASPOZ01 > DASPOZ01. Next base: position 1,648 of record DASPOZ010000324.1, on the reverse strand, counting down.
GCATAGCACGACCCGCCCCGGGGCGAAAGTCGGCAGCCATTGCGGATCATCCCCCGGATCCGGGGTTCCGAGCAATGTGCTCCTGCGGGCCTGCCTCTCGCCGTCTCCCTTGATCTTCTACACCCCCGCCATGGCGCCAGGGGGCAGGATTCTCCTTGACAATCCTCTCTGCGGCGCGGCATGCTGCCTCTGCCCGGGGCGGGAGGTCGGCCTCCCCACCCGGGGCGATGTGGGCGGCAGGCCGCTCAGCGGCCTGCCGAAGGGCGGGTTTCTCGGCAACGCGCTGGGCCCGCGAGGGGTTTTGATGTGAGCGACCCTGTCCGGCGTCTGGGCGGCCGCCGGCCCGCTGGCGCCGAGGGCCGGCACGAGCGGCACGACGGGCAGCCGGGAGAGCGGGACGGAGACAATGGCGATCTTCCTCCAACAGACGATCCGCGACCGGGACGTGCCTCCACGCCATCCGAGGACCCGGGCCTCCCGGGTGGCCAGCGGGGAAGCCCGGCTATGACATGGGCTCCCGAAAGCTCCTTTAGCGTGCGTGCGATTTCCTATCCGTCCCGCTGGTTCCGCTGGGCCCGGGACCCGGGGCACGCGCACCGCATCGCCATCCTGTCGCGGACCCCTGTCTTCGCGGGCCTGCCCCGGCGGCTCCTCGGCCGGCTGGCGACGAAGCTCTTCGAGAAGAGCTACGCGGCCGGCGAGGTCATTTTCCACGAGGGCGACCCCGGGAAGTGCCTCTTCGTCGTCCTCGACGGCGAGATCGAGATCCTCCAGCAGACGAACGAGGGGGAGCGGCGGATCGTCTCCTTCGGCCCCGGCACCGCCTTCGGCGAACTCGCCCTCATCGACAACCTTCCACGCTCGGCGACCGCCCGAGCCAGCGTGCCCTCGCTCCTGCTCATGCTCTACCGGACCCACTTCGAGGCGCTGGTGGGCGGCGACAGGGCGATTGCCTTCGTCGTCATGCAGAACCTCCTCCGCATGATGGCCGGCTACGTGCGGGCGGCGAATCGTGCGCCCGCGAGCCGGCCGGAGGCCCCCGGCCCCGCCTCGGGCGCCGCCGCCGGCGTCCCGGGCGCGCCGACCAGTCCGTGAGCGACGCCGGCTCGGGACCGAAGCCCGAGGCGCGGACGCCCCCCGCGGGCCGCGGGTCCGCAGGGCTCCTGCCGTGGGTCCTCGTCGCCGCCGCGGCCGTTGGGTACCTCTTCCGGGATGTCTTGCTGCCCGCGCTCCTCGGCGCCCTCCTGGCGTATCTCCTCAACCCGCTGGTGGCATGGGTCCAGGGGTTCGGCATCCGGCGGAGCGTGGCCGCCGGCGGCCTCTTCGTGGGGGTCGGCCTCATCGTGCTCGGGAGTGGGTTCTTCCTCGTGCCGCGCTATCGCGCGGAGGCCGTGGGCCTCGCCTCCAGCTTGCCCTCCCTCACCGCGACGCTCGAGTCAGGGCTTGGCCGGGCCACCGTCGAGATCGGGGAGGCCTACCCCGGGCTCAAGCGGTTTCTGCCGAGGCAGAAGGAGGAAGGGTGGCTCGAGAAGTTCATCGAGAGGCGCCTCGGGGGGGCGGCCGACCTGGCCGGCCGGGCGGGCGGGATTGTGCTCCCCATGGTCCTCGTTCCCTTCTTTGCGTTCTTTCTCCTGCGCGACAGCGGGCG